>CAVOEZ010000366.1:0-5109 GCA_963694355.1 Latescibacteria bacterium UBA2968
ACCTTGTTCCTGCAGGTACCGGAGCGGAGAAATACAGAGGAATTATCGCCGTTTCCATGGAAGAGGAAGAGGAGTTGGACGTCTCCGCTGAAGAAGGTGTTGAAAACGTTGGTTTACCACCGATAAATGCTTGACAATAAAAGTGCAAAATGGTATAATGTAAGTCTGCGGTAAATTTCAGGAGGTATCATTTGCCTACAATAAATCAGCTGGTGCGAAAGGGCCGAAAAGTCAAGCCCAAGCGCTCTTCTGCACCGGCCTTGAGAAGTTGTCCACAGAAGCGAGGGGTATGCACGAGGGTCTATACCACCACGCCCAAGAAGCCGAATTCCGCACTCCGGAAGGTGGCTCGTGTTCGCTTGACCAACGGGATGGAGGTCACTGCTTATATCCCTGGTGAGGGGCACAATCTACAAGAACACTCGGTCGTACTGATTCGAGGTGGCAGCGTAAGGGATTTGCCAGCGGTGCGATACCACATCATACGTGGTGTTCTTGATACGACAGGCGTTGGAGACCGAAGGCAGAAGCGTTCCAAGTACGGGACGAAGACCCCAGGTTAATATCAGAAAAAAGACCCAGAATCGTATTTTGGGGGATTGCGCTGCAGGATAACGGCGGTGTGTCCCCCCTTGTTGTGAGAGGCTGAGATGCGAAAACATCGCGCTGAAAAAAGAGAACAGGTTCCAGATCCCAAATATAGCAGTGTCTTGATTACCCAGTTCGTCAGCAGTTTGTTCCGCAAGGGTAAGAAGAGCACCGGTGAGAAGATTTTTTATATGGCTCTGGACTTGATCAATGAGCGGACGGGTAAGGAAGGTGTTGAGGTGTTCCAGCAGGCGGTGGAAAGTGTAAAACCCATCGTGCAGGTCAAGGCGCGGAGAGTAGGTGGACAGACCTACCAGGTCCCTGTTGAGGTTCGACAGGACGAGCGGCTCTCCCTTTCGATCAGTTGGATTATTCAATTTGCAAAGGATCGGAGTGAGAAGACTATGGCTCAGCGTTTGGCCGGAGAACTACAAGATGCATCTACCGGGCAGGGCCGATCGATTCAACGCAAGGAAGAAACCCACAGGCTGGCCGAGGCGAATAGGGCGTTTGCCCACTATCGTTGGTAAGAAGAAGAGACTATGGCACGCAAAGACAAACTTGAAAAGATCCGTAACATCGGAATAATGGCCCACATCGATGCGGGCAAAACGACAACTACAGAACGTATTCTGTATTATACTGGTCGTTTGCACCGGATGGGTGAAGTCCATGACGGGGCCGCCACGATGGACTGGATGGAGCAGGAGCGCGAAAGAGGCATAACCATCACCTCCGCTGCCACGACTTGCGAATGGAATGGTCACCGGATCAACATTATAGATACACCCGGGCACGTGGACTTTACAGCTGAGGTTGAGCGCTCTCTGCGGGTTCTGGATGGAGCAGTTGGGATATTCTGCGCTGTGGGTGGGGTTGAGCCTCAATCTGAAACGGTTTGGAGGCAGGCTGACAAATACCACGTACCCCGGATTGCATTTGTCAACAAAATGGATCGAACAGGGGCTGATTTCTTCCGGGTTCTTGGAATGATGCGGGAGCGGCTGGCCTCTAATTTTGTACCGGTGCAGATCCCCGTTGGATCCGGGGAAATGTTCAACAGTCTTATTGATCTTGTGAAGATGAAATTGGTGGCTTACCAGGAAGATACTCTGGGCACCGTATTTACGGAATCTGAGATACCTGGAGACCTGTCGGAACTGGCGAATACCCACCGGGAACACATGCTGGAAGCTGTTTCGGATTTCGATGATACTTTGATGGAGAAGTTCCTTGAAGGACAAGAGATAGAGGAAGAAGAAATTCGGGCTGCCCTTCGCAAGGCTACCTTGAGTGTTAGTGCGGTTCCTGTTTTTTGTGGTTCGGCCTTCAAGAACAAAGGTGTGCAGCGCCTTCTTGATGGCATCATAGATTATCTTCCTGCTCCTATCGATGTCTCGGCTGTTGAAGGTATTCATGCAAAAACGGGCGAAACCGAAATGCGTGAACCGGACGATACGGCACCATTTTCAGCCCTTGCATTCAAAGTGATGACCGACCCTTATGTGGGCCGCCTGACATATTTCAGAGTTTATTCAGGCCACCTGAATACTGGTTCCTATGTGCTAAACTCAAGCAAAGGTAAACGAGAACGCGTCGGACGGGTGCTTCAGATGCATGCCAACAAGAGGGAAGAGATCGAAGAAGTGTTCACGGGGGATATAGCTGCTGTGGTTGGATTGAAGGATACGGCCACCGGAGAGACCCTGTGCACACAAGACAGCCCTATCGTGCTGGAGTCGATGGAGTTTGCCAAGCCAGTAATTTCCGTGGCCATCGAACCCCGGACAAAGGCGGATCAGGATCAACTGGGCGTTGCCCTTTCCAAGTTGGCGGAAGAAGATCCGACATTCCATGTGGCCACTGACGAAGATACGGGGCAGACTATCATTTCAGGTATGGGCGAATTACACCTTGAAATTATCGTAGATAGATTGATGCGAGAGTTTCGTGTAGCAGCAAATGTGGGCAAGCCGCAAGTCGCTTTCAAAGAGGCCATCCGAAACACAGTCAAGGCGGAGGGACGATTTATTCGCCAGTCCGGTGGACGCGGCCAGTTCGGGCACGTTTGGTTGGAGCTTGAACCCGGAGAGCCGGGAAGTGGTTTCGAATTTGTAAACAAGATAGTGGGCGGTTCTATCCCGGGAGAGTTCATCAACCCGGTAAAGCATGGGGTGGTCGAGGCCATGTCTGCTGGATTGCTTGCCGGCTATCCTGTAGAAGACGTTAAAGTGACACTTTTCGATGGTTCCTACCACGATGTGGATTCTTCGGAAGTGGCGTTCAAGGTTGCCGGTTCAATGGCATTCCGAGAGGGCGGCCGTAAGGCAGATCCATATTTGCTGGAGCCCCTTATGAATGTTGAAGTAGTTACGCCGGAAGAGTATATGGGCGATGTGATGGGTGACCTGAACTCCAGGCGTGGGAATATTGTTGGGATCGTTAACCGCGTAGACGCCCAGGTCATTTCTGCGACGGTGCCGTTGAGCGAAATGTTTGGGTACGCTACTCGGCTACGGTCCGTTACCCAGGGCCGGGCGATTTATTCGATGGAGTTCGCAAGATTTCAGGAACTTCCAAAGAGTATCGCCCAAGAAATAACAGAAAAATTGAAGACACACTGATCAGGTTTTGAGAGATTTCAAAACGAAGCGTCTAAAGGTGTATGGGGCCCCGTTGTCGTATTGTTGGGTCGTTATTCTAGCTACAGGAGGAAGGAGTTATGGCCAAGGAGAAATTTGACAGGAGCAAGCCACACGTCAACATCGGTACTATCGGACACGTTGACCACGGGAAGACAACGCTGACCTCTGCCATCACCAAGACACTCGCTGCCAAGAATCTAGCAGAATATGTGGCGTTTGAGGATATTGACAAGGCTCCGGAAGAAAAAGAGCGTGGCATTACCATCAATACGATGCATGTCGAGTATGCTACAGAAAACCGACACTATGCTCACGTTGATTGTCCGGGTCACGCAGACTATGTAAAGAACATGATCACCGGTGCGGCGCAGATGGACGGCGCGGTGCTTGTTGTGAGCGCTGCCGATGGACCCATGATTCAGACCAGAGAGCACATCTTGTTATCCAAGCAGGTAAATGTGCCCGCAATCGTGGTCTTTATGAACAAGGTGGACATGGTGGACGATCCAGAACTGCTTGATCTGGTTGAGCTGGAGGTACGTGAGTTGTTGAGTCAATATGATTTCCCCGGTGATGATGTACCTGTGATTCGAGGATCTGCGCTAAAGGCTCTGGAGTCGGACGATCCCGATTCCGAAGACTCTGCAAGCATTCTAGAGCTTATGGCTGCTGTTGATGAGTATATTCCGATGCCAGAACGAGATGTTGACAAGACCTTCTTGATGCCTGTTGAGGATGTGTTTAGTATCACGGGTCGTGGCACAGTTGGCACCGGCAGAATCGAGCGTGGGGTGGTGAATATCAACGAGGAAGTTGAAGTGGTTGGGATAAAGGACACGCAGAAGACTGTGGTCACCGGAATTGAAATGTTTCGCAAGCTACTCGACTCTGGTCAAGCTGGAGACAATGTCGGGCTACTCCTGCGTGGAATCGACAAAGAAGCTCTGGAAAGGGGCATGGTAATTGTTAAGCCTGGGTCAGTGACACCGCACCGGAAGTTTAAGGGCGAGGTTTATGTTTTGACCGAGAAAGAGGGTGGTAGGAGCAAGCCCTTCTTCACGGGTTACCGTCCTCAGTTCTATTTTCGCACCACGGATGTGACGGGCTCTGTTACACTTCCAGACGGCGTCGAAATGGTTATGCCCGGTGACAACATCACCATGGACATCGAATTACACGTGCCAATCGCGGTAGAAGATCAGCTCCGATTCGCCATCCGTGAAGGTGGTAGAACCATTGGGGCCGGGGTCGTAACCGAAATTCATGAGTAATCAACGGAGGGGCCAGTGCCCGCGCAGAAGATAAGAATCAGGTTAAAGGCGTACGATCATTTTGCCCTGGATCGGTCTGCAGACGAAATTGTCCGAACCGCCAAAAGGACTGGAGCGCTCATATCGGGGCCAATACCACTGCCCACCAGGCGGTCACTTTATACGGTGCTTCGGGGGCCCAATATGGATAAGAAGTCCAGAGAGCAGTTCGAGACGAGAATTCACAAGCGACTGATTGATATCCACAACTCGACACCACAGACGGTAGATGCGTTGATGAAACTGGATCTGCCTGCAGGTATCGACATTGAGATCAAGGTGTAGCCGTGCTGGGATTAATTGGTAAAAAAATTGGAATGACTCAAATTTACGATGAGAATGAAGCCCTAGTCCCCATCACTGTAGTTGAGGTGGGTCCCTGTCCAATTGTTCAGATCAAAGGTCAGGATAAGGAAGGGTATTCCGCCGTAAAGATTGGATTCTGGAAATCGACCTCTGCCAGAGTATCTCGACCTGAGAACGGTATTTTTCAGAAAGCCGGCGTGGATGCGCACAAAGTCATGAGGGAATTCCGTTTGGACAACCCCAATGATTATGCCGTTGGG
>CAVOEZ010000367.1:0-5102 GCA_963694355.1 Latescibacteria bacterium UBA2968
AGGCCTTAATGACGCAGACAAGATATCCTCCTCTGTCACACATCTTGCGGATTCGATAGATCATCTGGTTCTGGAAGCCAGACTCGAACTTGGTAGAGCGGGCGATGCCGGGACAGGGATGAAGGTCGTGGTCGATGAGATTCAGAAGTTGAGCCGTGAGGCAACCAGACTCAACAAGGATGTAGATGGCAAACTGGACAAGATTCGAAGCGAGGTGGAGGACATGGTGAGTCTGCTCGACGAGGATAAGCGAGAGGCTCGGGCCGTGAGCCGGTTGGCAAGACGTGCGGAACATTCCCTTGGGCGCATCGAACGAGACTTGTCGGAAGTGGATGAACGAACCGATTTGCTTGCGGAAATGGGTGTTGGGCAGGCAGAAATCGGCTCGCACGTTGCAAGCCAATTGGAGAATCTGACTGAACTCGTCAATGTAACTGCTCGGGTCGCAAGAGAGCAGGTTAGATTGGTCATGGATACCAAGATGGATTCAGAGCAGGATACGGACATACACATGAACAGATTCTGATTGATCTAAAAAACGGTTTCATGGATAAAGGACAGGTCAACCGACCTGTCCTTTTCTATTCTTCAGCGCCAATACCAGACCGACTTGACACGGACATTTCTATTGATTATGCTTGAAGCCGGATGGTTGGTGGACTTCATTCCTCGTTTTACTTTTGTTCGCATGTAAACCCTGAATCGAACACGAATTGAATTCATAAAGAACAGATTCCGAAATGCCCAATCAACTTACAGTCTCCAATCCTATGCCTGCGCTCGGAAACGCCCGTCCGGACATTTCCTCACTGACCTCTGTAAAGGGGATCACCTCGGATGCGAACGGTGCAGCAAATTCCACGCGTGCAGCAGGGACTGAGTTGTTGACGCGGGTACTGAATACCAGCGGGATAGATGGACTGGGCGGAAATGTCGATTTCACCGGATAGTTCTGAATGTTTGTAGATCCAATGCCCTGGTCAGGAACATCACCGGGGCATTTCTTTTTTTTGAGTGCGGGTTCGTGAAGCCTATACCAATTTGTCCTATCGTCGATAGACTCGAATCCGGTGATTGAGCATGTCCGATCTTACAGAAACAGTCCTGCAATTCGGCGGAGGTAATTTCCTGAGGGCGTTTGCCGATGTGTTCATTCAGGAGAGGAACCAGACCACCGATCCAGTTGGCAGGGTGGTGGTTGTGCAGTCTACGGACAGCGACAGGGCAAGCAGAATCAATCGCCAGAAAGGTAGATATCATGTCGCGGTACGTGGGTTGGAAGCTGGCAAAGAAATCGATACGTGCATCGAGGTGGCGTGTATCAGCAGAGCGCTCGAGGCCAGGAAGGAGTGGGACAAGGTCCTTGCTTTCAGCCAATCGGAAACACTGAAATTCATCGTATCAAATACTACTGAGGCAGGGCTTTCACTTGTTGCCGAAGACCGATGCGAAGGCCTTTGCCCGGTCTCTTTTCCTGCGAAGCTGCTCGAATTGCTGGTTTCGCGCTTCAATTCAGGAAATGCCGGAATTACGATTCTTCCATGCGAGCTTGTGGAGAAAAACGGCGATCTTCTGCTTGACCTTGTATTGCAGCAGGCCGACAGATGGGGATTGCGCGGGAGCGTGATCGCCTGGATTCGGGAAGAAGTAGTTTGGCTCAACACCCTGGTAGACAGGATTGTTAGCGGCCGGCCGGATGATCACCCGCTCCTGGAAACAGATTCCCTGCTGACGGTCGCCGAACCCTACGCATTCTGGGCCGTCGAGGAAAGCCGGCAAACCGATCGCCTTTTCAGGCATGCCGCAGTGAAACGGGTGAAGGACGTCACACCTTATTCATTGCGCAAGGTCCGAATTCTGAATGGGGCCCACATTGCTCTGGTACTGAAAGCGATACCGCATGGGATAGAGACCGTTCGCGAGGCTATTGAAGATCGTGAAATCGGTGCATGGTTAACCACCTTGCTGTTCGACGAGATCGTTCCCACGCTGGAAGGGGTCGTTGACGATCCCGGAGAATTCGCAGCACAGTGTCTCGAGCGATTTGCCAACCCCTTCCTGGACCACAGGCTGGCGGATATCGCACTGCATAAAGAAGACAAGGTGAGGGTGAGACTGGAACCGACATATGAAGCTTACATATCCAAATTCGGTAATCGGCCCCGCCTCCTGAGCGAGTTGTTGGGTCGATAAACCAGAAGAAAAAACGGAAAACTGGATGAAGACTATTCTACTCGAAAAGCCTGGCAGATTTGAACGCGTGCAAACCGTAAATCCTCGTAGCCCGGGTCCGTTCGAGGCGAAAGTGAAAGTGAAGCGGGTTGGCATCTGCGGTAGCGATCTGCATGCATTTCGTGGGAGACAGCCTTTTTTCAGTTACCCTCGCATTCTGGGTCACGAACTGGGTGTCGAAATTCTGGATCTGGGTCCCGGCGATACGGACTTGAGAGCGGGAGATTTGTGCTCGGTAGAGCCCTATCTCACCTGTGGTAAATGTATCGCCTGCCGCAACGGAAAGACAAACTGCTGTACAAGTCTGAATCTGATCGGCGTGCATTCGGATGGTGGGATGAGAGAAGAGATCATCGTGCCCATGAATAGACTTCACCGTTCGGAATCTCTATCTGTCGATCAACTGGCATTGATTGAAATGCTGGGAATAGGCGCCCATTCCGTAGACCGTGCGAAACTTTGTTCAGGCGAGTGGGTACTGGTGATCGGGGCCGGTCCGATCGGTCTTTCCGTTGTCCAGTTCGCGCAGATCGCCGGCGCAAATGTGGTGCTTCTCGAGCAGAATCCAGATCGCGTGGATTTCTGCAAGAAATGGTTTTCTGTAGCGCATGCGCTGGATGGGTCGGGTGGTGATATCACAGGAGAACTCGAGAGACTCCTGGATGGTGAGCTGCCAACCGCCGTGTTCGATGCCACCGGAAATGCCGGTTCCATGTGTACGGCCTTCAGCTACGTAGCCAATGGCGGTCGGTTGATTCTGGTGGGTATCGTACAGAATGAAATCAGATTCCAGGACGCGGAATTCCACCGCAGAGAAATGACGGTGTTGAGCACCCGAAACGCGTTGTCGAGCGATTTTACAAGGATTATTTCGCTTATGGAATCCGGCGTGGTCAATACCGACCCCTGGATTACGCATCGGGCCGAATATGACGATTTCGTGGAAAGCTTCCCGGGTTGGCTGGATCCTTCAGAAGGTGTGGTGAAGGCCATGTTGTCGTTGTGATGGATCGGTGGAAACGGTATAAGTGCAATGTCTGAAACGGAACGGTATCCGATTCCAGGTGGACGATTCAGGATCGAGGACGAGATAAAGCGAAGTCGCTTTATCACTACCGTGCAAGAGGCGGGCAGCGTTGAATTCGCGAAGGCGTTCATAGCAGGCATCAGAGAAGAGTTCCCGGATGCCAGTCATCATTGCTGGGCCTATTTGATTGGACGCCCGGGCGAATCCGGAACCGTGGGGATGAGTGATGACGGAGAGCCCCACGGAACGGCGGGACGACCGATTTTGACCGTTTTGCTCCACAGCGGGTTCGGGGATATCGTATCTGTGGTGACGCGGTATTTTGGCGGCACTAAGCTAGGTAAAGGAGGGCTTGTTCGAGCCTATTCCGGCGGCGTACAACACGCCCTGCAGAAAATGGATGTCGGGTACCGAATAGATTATGCCAGATTGGTGGTCCGGTTGGGTTACGCGGCAGTTTCCAGCTTCAAACTCCTGTTGCTCAATTATGAGGCGAAAATAGATCATGAGGAATTCGGACAGAACGTTGTCTTCCATGTCGAGCTACCAAGCGAACACGCAAATGGATTCAAACTTGCGGTAGGCGATCTGACCAACGGTCGCGCGGATGTTGTGGACGAAGAAGGGGACTGAAAGGAGATGTAAATGGAAAAGGCGGCATTGCTTGGCGGTCAGCCAATCAGGAAAACAGGATTTCCACCCTGGCCTCAATCGGATGGCCGGGACCTCGACCACATCAAGGCGGTTTTAGATACCAGTTTGTGGGGCGGAACGATCCACGGGCCCAGGGTGACCTCTTTCTGCGAGACATGGGCGGCGTTTACCGATGCAGATCACTCGGTTGGGATGGGCAGTTGTACGGCGGGGCTGGAACTGTCGTTGAGGGCGTTTGGTGTGGGCCCGGGGGACGAGGTTATCGTTCCTGCATATACCTTTATCGCAACAGCTCTTGCGCCACTGACAGCGGGAGCTGATATCGTGTTTGTCGATATGGATCCCAGGACGTTCTGTATGACGCCCGAAGCGCTGGAGGCGGCCATAACACCGCGTACGAAGGCTGTTATTCCCGTGCACTTCGCAGGTCAGGCCGCAGATGTTGAAGCATTGCAGGCGGTTGCCCAAAAACATGGTCTCAAGATCATCTGGGACGCCGCCCACGCTCACACTGCAGCGTGGCGAGGCAAAATGGTGGGTGGTTTGAGTGATGTGTCTGTCTACAGCTTCAATCATGCGAAGAATCTTACGTGTGGCGAAGGTGGTATGGTGACGACGAATGACGAGGAACTTGCGGATTTCCTGAAATACTCTCTCTCTACTTTTGGACGCAAGAAAGGCCGTCCCTGGTATGAGCATCATTGTCTGGGGTTTTCAGATCCGTTGACAGAATTCCAGGGAGCGATTCTGGAGGCGCAGTTCGAAAGGTTGGAAGAGCAGAGTTTGAAGCGAGAAGAGAATGCGAGGCTGCTGATCCGAGGTCTCTCAGAGATCGAGGGCATAGATGCACCGTATCTGTCTCCGGACACAACTCGACACGGGTGGCACGTGTTCGTTATGGTGTATCACCGTGAGGTGTTCGAAGGTCTGTCTATGGAGACGTTCAGAAAGGCGCTTGCTGCGGAAGGCATTCCCTGCGGCGGATATACGTTTCCACTTTATGACAATCCCATGTTCGACGCGGAGTCGGGCAGGGTCGAAGGCGCCCAGGGCGGATTCAGAAAGATGCCGTGTCCGGTTACCGAATGGGCCTGCAACGAGGGGGTCTTCAATTTCTCCCAGTCCCTTTTGCTGGACACGCCGGACGGTATGGAGCAAGTGGTGGCCGCTATTTCCAGAGTAAAGGAAA
>CAVOEZ010000368.1:0-5095 GCA_963694355.1 Latescibacteria bacterium UBA2968
AAGGTCAGTAAAGGCTCACGGGATAGCACTTCTTATTGCTTAATTCCAAGATCATTAAAAACAAATAGTTATAATAATTTTCCCACGATTCAGCCTGCGGTTTAAACCAAAATGTGACCGCAGGCATCTTTATAGGTGAGAAGCGTACCAGGAATGAACCGACGGAATCATGCGGACTCTTTAGAAAAGGCTATTCATTCGGAAAAAATCGCCGCTCTGGTCGCCCGGGCTCAAAACGGAGATCAGGAGGCCTTCCGAGCGCTGTATGATGAGTATGTCGGCCAGATTTACGCGCTTTCTCTCCGCTTCACCGCTGATCCGGTGAAGGCCGAAGAACGAACACAAAGCGCCTTCATCAGAGCCTGGGAAAAGCTGGATTCGTATCGCGGAGAGGGCGGATTCATTCAATGGCTTAAGAAACTGACATCAAATCTGATTCTTCAGGAGCAAAGGTCGGACAAGAGAAGGTCGGCGAGAATATTCGCCACGGAAGATCCCACAATTTATGAACGGCCCTCGGAGGGTCGTCCGGATGACAGGATAGATCTCGAGCGGGCGATCGCGCTTCTGCCCGAGGGCGCAAGAACAGTGCTGGTGCTCCACGATATCGAAGGATATCGACACGAAGAGATCGGAAATCTTGTCGGCATTGCGACCGGAACTTCGAAGGCTCAGCTTCACAGAGCCAGGAAACTTTTAAGAGAAATGCTTGAGCGATGACACATCAGGATATAAAAGATCGGCTGGAAGATTACCTGGACGGTGAGCTTTCCACCGAAGAAACTGAGGAGATCAAAGCCCATCTCGAAGCGTGCGCAGAATGCACGGAAGAGAAGGTCAGATTGCAGTCGCTCCTGAGTTCCCTCTCCGAGCTTCCCGATTCTGTGGCGCCTGCAAGTGATCTGTGGTCCGGCATCGAGAAGCAGATTCGGCCGGCGGGAACACTTCCAGTCGATTTCAGGACGGAACGATCGCCGTGGCACATGAGAATTAAACTGGCTGCTGCCGCCGTAGTTTTGATGGCCCTGTCTTCGGGAGTGACCAGTTTCTGGATCCAGTCAAGAGATGTGTATGATCGTTCGGGTGAACCCCATTTTGAACTGGCTTCGACCGATCTCAGCTCTTTCGAGATCACCTACAGTGTGACGATCGATGAACTCACAGACCTTTTACAACAGCGTCGTGAGAAGATTTCTCCGGAGACGGCCCGTGTTATCGAGACCAACCTCGCGATCATAGATGAGGCGATTCGGACCTCGAGAGAAGCTCTTTCGAATGACCCGGGGAACCAGGATCTGATCCGGACGGTAACTGCGATGTATGAAGAGAAAGTAGATCTCCTTCAGCAGGTCGCCGATTTGCCTGGTGACAGTTAGGCGAACGCAAGAGCCATTCAGGTCGTGAGAGACGAACTGGACGGTCAATGTGGACCTCAGAATCAGACGAAGTTTGGACGAAGGCGGCAAGTGATGAGGGCAGTGATTGAAAGACACTTCGCGAAGTCGAGGAACGTGTCCGGGAAGGAGAACCATCAGATGAAAATTTTAAGGACCACTATTCTGGCCGGAGTGCTTACGGTGGCTTCGGTTGTACAGGCTGCGGCCCAGGTGACGTTGAATGACCAAAGGGCTGTGACAAGTGACGGGATCGTTGAGATCCTGAATGCCAATGGGTCTGTTCAGGTCCTCGGGTGGGAAAAGGACATTGTTTCAGTGTCGGGCGTCCTGGGCGAAGGGGTCGAACGGGTAGAATTCGGAGGTGATGTCTTCAGGACGACTCTGCAGGTGATCGCAGCTGATGAGAAGACGGCGGCCTCGAGTCTGAAGGTGATGGTGCCGACCCATTGTCAGGTCGAGGTGGGCACAGTGGGCGCCGGCATCGAGATCTCAGGAGTTGCAGGGATGCTGTTCCTCGAATCTGTGGACGGTAATATCAAGGTGACGGACCATCCCAAAGAAATCCACGCAACCTCTATCCAGGGTGAGCTGGAATTCCTGGTCAAAAATTCTCGTGTCAAGGCTACCTCAACTGGTGGACGCATCATCCTGAGGTCCACAGATGGAGAGGCCGACCTTTCCACGGTAAGCGGCGGCGTGCTGGTTGAGGGCACAAAATACAAGCGAGGTCAATTCAAAACTGTTTCCGGCGATCTTCGGTTCGATGCGAGCCTGGAACCCAAGGGCGTGTTCGAGTTTACGAGTCACAGCGGGAATATCGATCTGTATCTCCCCAGGGCTGCCGATGCAGATTTTCTGGTTTCCACCTACGAAGGGCAGATCGAGAACGATTTTCAGTTGAGCAGAGTCCCAAATCGGAAACCCTCGAAGAAGAACCGGACCAGGGTTACTTTTTCGACTCGAGACGGCATTCAGGGGCCTGAGCGGTTCGTGATCGATCAAAGCAAAAGTCAAGGCACGAAGCAGCTGCGTGCGCGGGTGACGGTGGACAGTTTCAGTGGGAATGTGAGACTGAAGAAGAAGACTCAGTAGGCAGTTGTTGGTGGACAGTTAAAGCACAGGACGCAGCAACAGCGACCAGATTTCGCAAGACAGTAATTTGATGTAATGGAATTCCCGCAGTTTGCGGGAATTGGCGTGGGGGTCGGTCAATCCCGGCGACTGATCCCCACACCTCCCTAAAGGCGAGTTTCGAGTCAAGAGCAGCGAGGCAAGAGCGGAGCGTCAAGAGCAGCGGGTCGGGTGATTGCTCAGGCGGACGATACAAAGGGATGATGGATAGTGTTCAGTTGAGTATTCATTCGCTTGGCCGGAGCGGGTGGCTGCTTTAAAGGAGGTCCAGAATGACACGATTTTTTAATCTGATAGTCCTGTCGGTGGCCGTGGCGACTGTGTTCGCGACCGCGGACGTTTCAGGGCAGGAATACTTCGGAAGGAACAAGGTAACCTACAGAGGTTACGACTGGCACTTCCTGGAGACTGAACATTTCATCATCCATTTCGACAAGAACTCACAGTCGGCAGCACAGTTCTGCGCCAAGGAGGCGGAGCGGTCTCTGGTGCACCTGGAAAAGGACCTCAAGTATACGTTGAAGAATCGCTATCCGATTGTGATCTACAATTCACACAACGGGTTCTCGGTAAGCAATATCCTGCCGCAAGAGTCATCGGAGTTCACCGGGGGCTACACCGAATTCGCCAGAGGCAGGGTTGTGATCCCTTACACAGGATCATACGCTGATTTCAGGCACGTGATCCATCACGAACTCGCCCACGTGGTGACGCTCGAGATGTGGACGGGCGGCGGGTGGCTGGGTGCGATGATCTCTCAGTCTGCGGCTATTCCACCGCTGTGGATTGCTGAAGGTGTGGCCGAATTCCTGTCCCGACACGGATGGGACCAAGGTGCAGACAATTTCATGCGTCACGCGACGATTGCGGGATACGTTCCGCCCATTATGGCACTGAACGGTCCATTCGCGTACAAGGGCGGACAGTCTGTCTTCGTGATGATCGATGAGACCTATGGCAAGGACAAGGTCGCCGAATTCATCTCGGCCTTCAAATCGGCCAAGGGCGTGGACAAGGCGATGAAATCTTCCGTGGGAATCGGAATCGAGAAGCTGAACGAGAAGTGGCAGTTGTGGCTGAAGCGACAGTACTGGAATGACATCAACAATCACAATGAGCCTGAAGAGATCGGCAAGATTTTGACAGACGATCTCACGGGTCAGGGTTTTTACAATGTAGCGCCGAGTTTCTCACCCCAGGGTGACAAGATTGCCTATGTGACCGAGCGCGAAGGAACCTTTGACATCTACCTGATGTCCGCGATCGATGGGCAGGAACTGGGCAGATTGGTGGAAGGCGAGCGGTCCTCCGATTTCGAGTCGATGTTCGTGCTGAGACCGGGGATCACCTGGTCACCGGACGGGCAGCGGATCGCATTTGCCGCCAAATCCAACAACAAGAACACGCTGTATATCCTGGATGTAAAAAAGCGAAAGGTGAAGAAGCGGTTCAAATTCGACCTGGACGGACTGTTCGAGCCTGCCTGGTCACCCGATGGAAAGCAGATTGCCGTGGCCGGTCTGAAGGATGGGTGGTCGGATATCTACATTGTAAATCTGGAGGACGAGTCGCTCAGACGCATTACCAACGATCCGTATGATGAAAAACATCTGGACTGGTCGCCGGATGGAAAGTGGCTGGTCGTGAGTTCGGACAGACCCAAAGCGGATTTGACATTCGATGGCAAGATGGACTTCCCATTCGGGCAGTACGACATCTATTTGATCCGTCCGGACGGATCGGACGTCCGGCGGGTGACGACAAGCGAAGTTAATGATCTGCACCCAACCTGGGGGCCGGACAGCAAGCATGTCGCTTTCGTGTCCAACCGCACAGGAGTAGGCAATATTTACATTGCCCACATAGATAGTTCGAATGCACATCCGATCACAAATCTGCTGTCAAGCGTCCAGAATATCGACTGGTCTGCCGATGGCAAGAAGATGGTCTTCAATACTTATCATAAATCCGGGTATCACATTTTCGTAATGAAGGATCCACAGTCGCAGGTGAAAGATGTTTCGGAGCTGCCCCTGACCCGTTATGAAAAGCGACTCCGCGGCATCGAGGACAAGTCCTATGTGGAGCAGCAAAAGGACAAGGCAGAAACCGCCGAAAGCGACAGTTTAGAAGTTGCCACGGAGGTCGCCGAACCAGATACGGCTACGCTGGCGGAGCGGAAGGTCGAAAAGTGGGTTTCCGATCAAATGACGCTGGCCGCCGCCGAGGCTGAGCCGGAGTCTGATGGTGAGCTGACTGACGAAGAAGCGTCAGACCGGTCCGTAACGTTGAAGGACTGGAACAAGGAATTCCAGATCAACAAGTATCGTGTGAAACTGAAGCCGGAGTTCTTCGGTGCTAATGCAGGGTTCGACACCTTCTACGGCGTGAGCAGTCAGATTCAGCTGCAGCTCACCGATATGTTGGGCGATCACCGTGTTACGATCCAGTCTGGATTGAGTTCATCGATCAAGGACAGCGACCTGTTCCTGAGTTATGTGCATCTTGCAAGACAGACGAACTACGCGATGGAGGCTTTCCACACCAGGAGCTTCTTCATCACCAAC
>CAVOEZ010000369.1:0-5093 GCA_963694355.1 Latescibacteria bacterium UBA2968
TAGCCACTACACCCCTGCTTCAGGATCGTCTCTATGCGAACACTGCAAGAGGTGTTTATCTAAGCGAAGACCGTGGTAATTCATGGGTTCATCGCTCGAAAGATCTGCCGGTATTGTATGGCAGATCTATCGCCGTTGATCCCGAGGATCCAGACTGTCTTCTGGCTTCCGTAAGCACGGGACCCCACGGTGATGCCACGGGTTATCTATACCGGAGTCAGGATGCGGGGCAATCCTGGAAGCACGTGGAGCAGGGATTCCCTTCGGAAATAGAGGGTAACATCGACACATTCCATCTGTCCTTCGCGCCTGACCGGAGTGCCTGGGTCTGTGTCGGCTCCTCGCTCTACACAAGTCTGGACAGTGGAGAATCATGGCAGAATTTCTGGACTGCGCCCAATGAGATAAGGATGATCACGAACAGCCTGAATTAGAAAGGAATACGCAATGGCTCATCACGACTTTACGCCTGAAGTTTATTACTCCGCCATAGGCTCTCACGAGCCGGTTTTGCACATTGCCGATGGGGACTCGGTGTCCACCACCACAGTGGACGCCGGTGGGGGTGACGCATCTGGAAAACAAGCTACACCTGGAGGGAATCCGCAGACCGGACCTTTCTACATCGACGGCGCTGAGCCGGATGATACCATTTCAGTAACATTCGATTCGCTCGTACCCAACAGAAAGTTAGGATTCACATCCGGCGTCATCGCCCCGAATGTCCTGGATTTCGGATACCAACCCAAATTCGAGGATGACAGAAACCGTCTGGAATGGGAAATCGATCTGGAAAACGGTACGGCGAGTCCCGTCGGATTCGATGACCTTCCCTTGAAGAATTTGAAACTGCCGCTCGACCCCATGGTGGGGTGTTTTGGGGTTGCCCCACCTCGTGGCCAGGCCATCTCCACGGCCACTTCGTCCACCCACGGTGGAAATATGGACTACAGACGATTCGTCCAGGGCACAACGGTCTACTTCCCTGTATTCGTCAGCGGTGCCCTTTTCCACATCGGAGACGGACACGCACTTCAGGGCGATGGCGAAATCGTAGGCACTGGAATCGAGATCTCGTTCGATGTTACCTTCACTGTCAATCTGCACAAAGGGAAGAAGATCCAGTGGCCCAGAGCAGAGAATAAGACCCATGTCATGGCGGTAGGAAATGCGCGTCCGCTGGACCAGGCCGTACAGCACGCAACCACGGAAATGATAGAACTCCTGGAGCAGGATTACGGCCTGGATGCCAGAACCATTCATATTCTGATGGGTCAGGCGGTAGAGTATGAAGTAGGTAACATTTACGATCCGGCATATACAATGGTCTGCAAAATGTCGAAGGATACTCTGGCATCTATCGGCGCTGAACGGCAGCTGGGTTGATATGTCGGTACAGATAGAACCTTTGAACCAGCAGCAGAAGGACCATCTCAAGAAGCTGGACCGGTCCGTCGTCTGGCACCCGTTTACACAGATGCAGGAATATGTACTCGATGATCCCGTGATCATCCAGGGTGCCGAGGGCGTTCGCCTCACCGACATCGATGGCAATACCTATCTGGATGGGTATTCATCGATGTGGTGCAATGTCCACGGGCATCGAGTTCCCGAGATCGACGAGGCGATCCGGTCGCAGCTGGATCAGGTTGCCCACAGCACCTTGCTCGGGCTGTCGAACATTCCTGCCATTGAATTGGCTGAAAAGCTGGTCGAAATAACTCCGGCAGGGCTGAACAAGGTCTTCTACTCCGATACAGGCGCATGCGCTGTTGAAATCGCCTTGAAAATGGCATTTCAGTATTGGCAGCAAAGAAACGATCCGAGACCTGAAAAAAACACCTTCCTGCACCTGCAGGGCAGCTACCATGGCGACACGGTTGGGGCCATCAGTGTAGGAGGCATCGACCTGTTCCACAAGATCTACCAACCCTTGTTGTTCCCCACGCTTTCTGCACCCTCCCCTCATCCCTACCGGTGTTCATTCTGTGCCGAAGAATCCGAATGCAACCAGGGTTGTCGGATCGCAATGGAAGAGATCCTCAAACGCGACTCGCACAGGATTGCTGCTTGCATCGTCGAGCCGCTCGTCCAGGGTGCTGGGGGAATGCTGGTTCACCCGCCTGGTTACCTCGACCACGTTGCTCGCCTTTGCAAGAAGCATGATGTGCTCCTTATTGTGGACGAGATCGCCACCGGATTTGGACGCACAGGGACCATGTTCGCTTGCCAGCAGGAAGATGTCCGCCCCGACCTGATGTGCCTTGGCAAGGGGCTCACGGGCGGATACTTGCCGGTTGCAGCCACCCTGGCTACAGATGAAATCCATGAGGCATTCCTGGGGGATCACACCCAGGCCAGGACATTTTACCATGGGCACACCTTCACCGGAAACCCGTTGGGTTGTGCAGCTGCACTGGCCACCATCGACAAATTTGAGAAGGACCGGACGATCGACGCACTGCAGCCAAAAATTGCACGCCTTGCAGAACGTTTGCAAGACTTCGCAGATCTCGAAAATGTCGGCGACATCCGGCAGTGCGGATTCATTGCTGCGATCGAACTCGTGTCAAACAGAACCTCCAGGCGCCCATATCCACCCGAAGGAAAGGTGGGTGTCAGGGTATGTGCGGAAGCCCGCCATAAGGGTCTGCTGATACGCCATCTGGGTAATACCATAATTCTCATGCCCCCGCTGGTCACTGAACTATCCGATTTGGAAAAGATGCTTGAAATTACATTAGAAGCGATTCTCACTGTAACCTGCGAATCAAGCGATGCCTGATGGCTTTTTCATAACCGGAACGGACACGGAAGTCGGGAAGACCTTCTTCACATCGGGCCTGGCGTCTCTCCTGAAGCGTCGGGGCTACGACGCAGGTGTGTTCAAACCTGTTGCCACAGGTGGCGCACCCAGTGAAGACGCAATACTTCTGAAAGAGGCATCGGGCACCTCGGATAGGCTGAACGAAATCAACCCTGTCTGTTTGCCGGACCCTTTCTCGCCTAATGTCGCTGCCGAACTCGCGAACCAACCGATCGACCTGTCGCTTGTGCTAGCAGCTTATGCGGCACTGGCCGCCCGGCACCAAATGATGCTCGTGGAAGGAGTCGGCGGCCTCCTGGTTCCCATTCTGCACGACTACTCCGTGGCAGACCTCGCCAAAGACATGGGTCTGCCATTGATCGTCGTCGCCAGATCCACCCTGGGTACCATCAACCATACCCTCCTGACACTGGAGGCGGCAGCCGCTCGGGACCTGGAGGTCAGAGGTGTCGTCTACAACACCCCTTCACCGTCCACACCCGACAAGGCCACGGAGACCAGTCCGGCTGTCATTTCGAGAATCTCTGGAATTCCTTCTCTGGGTACACTTCCGTGGTGCGAGCTGTCTGCCTCCGGGCAACAGGTGCGGCGCAGCGCCGACCTGCTCCATGAACATCTCGATCTGGACAGACTGCTCTTAGCAGCGATGGAGTAAACCCCTGTATAAGTAAAAAAGGGGAGACCGTAAGGCCATCCCCTTTTTCAAAATCGCGCTTCTATATTCAACTCCAGCGTAGGACAGGTACTATCTGTCCGCTGCCTTCCCTTCTTCTTCCTTATCAACCCCCCGCTTTACAAGGTAGTCCACGATCCTGGGATTGATCAGGTGAAGCCAGGGCAACAACCTGAGTTTGAAAGGGATGATCAGTTCCCTCCGTCGTTTCCGCACGGCCTTCATAATAGCATCTGATGCATCGTCCAGTGTTACGGAATCTTTGCTATGCTTCCGGCTCGAAGACCCCAGGCTTCCGCCGCTCTTCCCGAATGCGGATTTCCTGAGATTTGTTCCCCTCAGCCAATGTGGCAGGACGGTAAGCACATTTACATCGGTGCCTCCCAATTCCGTCCTGAGCGATTCGAAAAAACCTTGGACCGCGTGCTTCGAAGCCACATAGCCGGTATGCAACGGTACACCGATCTTACCCTGGATCGACGAGATGGCTACGATCTGGCCCTTACGCGCTTTGATATGGGGCAACGCATAATAAACACAGTGGACAATCCCCAGGTAGTTGGTTTCCATCAACCGGCGGAAAATCGACACATCTTCCACCTCCTCGAACCTTGCCCACATGCTGATTCCCGCACAGGCGATCAGACAATCTATCCCGCCCAACTCAGACACCGAGATATCCACCCACTTTTCACAGTCCTCGGGACTGCCCACATCTCCCGCGGAAGTGACCACCCTTCTGCCCATCCTTCGGCATCGTTCCGCCGTATCTGAAAGACCATCCTCATCGAGCGCGAAAAGCGCCAAATTGGCGCCGGCTTCGGCGAACTTGAGTGCAAGTGTGGCGCCCAGTCCTGAGGACGCACCTGTTATAGCGACTACCTGGCCATCGAACATGAAGGATCTTTTCACGATTTGGAGTCGAAGAACGCCAGCATTGCGTCCCGATCAGTCCGACTCACCAAACACACCATTTCGAGTCCCGAAGATATTTCCCGGGTCCATGGCCGCTTTGGCCTTTCTCATCACATCCATACTGTTCTGCGATTGAATCTGTGGCAGAAACTTGCTTCTGATCTTACCTACACCGTGGTGATGCGACAAAGACCCGCCATTGTCCAGGATCACCTGCCGCAGGCGCTGTTCTATTTCATGATATACACCGGAAGGATCGGCAAGTCCCTTTGTGTAAAAGCCCATGGTAAAATAAATGCATACACCGGTATGGTAGGTCTGGGGAATACGAAACGCGAGATAGGGCTTGCCAGGAACGCCATATTTTTCGGCCTGCGCATTCAATTCTTTTTCAACAGCCTCAGTGACCGGGTGAATCTTGTTCCAGGGGACGGACGTCTCGAAGGTCTCGCCAAGGATATGGAGCCTGTTCACAAAGTCCCGGAGATACGCGATCGCAAAAATCGCGGCGTATGCCCGCCTCCCGTTAGATTCTCCCCCATTGATTCCGCCATACTTGCCTGCCAGTCCGAATATGGTCTTGGCCTGGTGTTTCACCTCATCGGGGTTCCCTTCCATCAAAACGGTACAGGCCACCATTTTCTGCCCATCGAATCCTTTGATCTTGTGAATAAAAAA
>CAVOEZ010000370.1:0-5091 GCA_963694355.1 Latescibacteria bacterium UBA2968
ATTCTACGCACCTTTTCTGGACCACAAGATGCGGGAAATTTCATCGCGCAATCCGGATATCATCGTTGTGGGATCACAGTCCGGAACAATCCCGTACGACATCTACGAACCTTCGACGCACAGCCTGCCAACAATCGCATTCTTGTTCGGTGTAAAACCAGATGCTGCAATCCTCGTGGTCAACACCATTGATTCGTTGGATTATATCCACAACACCATAAAAGTGCTGCGAGTCATTTCGGGAACATCCACAATACTTCTCGCAATGAGCGATAAGAAGAAGCACATCAGAACAGCCTACGGGAGACAACTCGTTTCGCCCGAACAGATGAGCGAAACGGAAATCGACACCCACCTCCAGAAACTGACGAAAGAGTTCGGACTGCCGACCGTCTCGATCGCTTCACCACTTGGTCAGAAACAGATGGCTGATCAGGTGATCAGTCACTTCTCTGATCAAAAGACGACGGAAGGAGCCGAACCATGTCCGAACATCGCATAAGGGAAACGATTAAGGAACTCATCGTAACAGCGTTGGATCTGCAAATCAGTCCTGAAGATATCTCAGACAACGAGGTCATATTCGGAGGCGGCCTTGGAGCAGATTCGACGGCCACCCTGGAGATCATCTTTGCGATCGAAGATGAATTTCAAATCGAAGTCGCGGATGACGAACTCAGAGTCGAACTTTTCGACTCCGTAGACAGCCTGACCGAGTACGTGACACAGAAGCTCGATCTTGAACCACAAACGTGGTGATATGGCAATGCGAAACACGCAGATCTTGGACCTGACTGGACATTTCAACAACGACGGAATATCTTCAGACGAAGATCGAACAGATGGTGATTTTACAGGAACCGGACAAACCTTTCCTGAAGAAGACCTCCCGCCGTCTAACAGCAGAGTGACATACAGCGGTGTTCCTTTCACCTTCCCCGATAAATCTGATGGCGCATTGAACAACATCTCTCTGGAAGGTCAGCGCCTGTTCGTTTCCAAGGGCTATTATGAAAGATTCTTCATCCTGGGCGCTGCCGATGTCACCAGCCTGGAGGACAGTTTGGCGGTCGTATCCGAACAAGGAATGCACCACGATTTGCCGCTTCAACTCAGCTCCTGGAGACTAGGAAGAAATCTCAAATACGGGGAAATTCCCGCAATCAGATGCAGTGGATTCCACTTTCCTTCTCAACACGTCAACACAGAGAGACTGGACGTAACCTATGGAATCTGGATGCAAACCATATTGCTTCCGAGGATCCCGATAACCTCCATCCTACTACCTGACAACCCGGGGATGCACATCTTCGCCCTCACGCTTGAAGAGGAGGCCGCTTGAAAGACACCATTCTCGACATGCCGTTCTCCGACTGCGAGTACTACCCTTGCGAACTCGTTGCGCTGGATTCATTCCTCACTTATTCCGGCTACGATACGCCTCTGCTGATCCATAAAGAGTGGCACTTCCGGTACACGAGACTCGATAACCGGCCCCATATTGAATTCAATCGCACATCACTAGAAGAAAGACTTAAACAATCAGGGATTCGAATTGCACGCAGACATCATCCGGATGTGGAGTTCGCCTGGTCCCGTGTCTCACAAATCCTCAACGCAGGTCATCCAGTCGCCATCCTCGCAGACACCCTGATCCTAGAGCAGCACTATTACCCGGGTAGAGGACATCATTCAGGACACTATATTATTTTGGCAGGCATTGAGGATGGAGGGGAAAGTGTATGTGTGATCGATCCATCCTGGATCGTCCGATTCAAGGGCAAAATGCCAATCTCCAGTCTCAAATCGGCCTGGCAGTCCCAAGCGATATCCGGTTGTAATTGGGTCGAAACTCTTTTGCCCGCGGCCCCAGGGATAATAGGCTCCGAAGATGTTTGTGATGTGATCACGGAGAACTGCGAATTCCTGGGACATTTGTATGAGTCGGTCAAGACCGGAGTCGCTGAAAGAGATGGTCATGGTCGTTATCTGAACCTCGTTTCGAAACAAACTGATACCAGTGAACTGCTAAGGCTCGGCGAGCACTTCAAAGATTTGACGAATCAGTGGATCATCTTCAGAAACCTGTGTCTCAGAGGACAGAAGAGGGCGCAAAAGGATATGGCATCCCGCCTTCAGAAAAGGTTGGCAAGAATCCTGGAAATGGAGAATGAAGCATTCGCCATGATGACAGAATTATTGAGTCGGCGGCAGGGAATTCTAAATATCGCTAATCAGAAAATGATCGGTTTCAATTGGTGGTTGACAATTCCTGGGTTGGGTTCTAACTTGGTCGATGTATCCATTGCGATACATGATCGAGCCTCTGAAGGCCTTGGGAGGGTGCCTTCAGGGGTTTTTTTATGCTAAATACAGGGCTTTTTGTCAATTTCTCTCTTGACACTTTTGTGCCCGCGTCCTATTTTTACAACACGTGATAGGTGACCACAATGGTCGCCCAAATCGAAAGCATTTTATTGGGGGAGAGTAAAATGGCGAAGACATCAGCAGTTTCAAAGGCCATGACCAAGACACAGGTCCTGGCTTCCATTTCCGAGAGCACCGGACTATCCAAAAAGGAAGTCGGATCGGTCCTGGATGAACTCGGTGAAGTAATCGACAGGCATATCCGGAAACGTGCAGTTGGCGCATTTACCCTGCCCGGTCTCTTAAAAATCAAGACGGTGAAGAAGCCTGCAACGAAAGCCAAAAAGGGTGTACCGAATCCCTTTCGGCCAGGCGAGACCATGGATGTGGCTGCCAAACCGGCCAGCACCAGAGTTAAAATTCTCCCTCTGAAAAAGCTGAAAGATATGGTGCAGTAGGACGCAAAAACGTCTGGCGATCCCAACCAAATAGTCTTGAGTTGGGAATCGATATGAAAGCCCCCTGGTGAAAACCAGGGGGCTTTTCTTATTAAAAAAGGACGCTGGCCATCAAAAATGGCCAACGCCCTTGGGAGGGTTGCAGCATGGTTGTGCTGATTAGACGTTCAACCCCTACAAAGGTTTCCGGAATCGAATCAACATGTTTATGACCTTTGCAGGCAATTCATCCCAGTAGCCTCCCAGCTCCACCATCAGGCGGCAACTCGTGCTCTTGCCCGTTCTGCGTATTCCATGAAAAATGCCAAGAATATGGAGCAAAGTAGTCCTATCCCGAACACCAACAAGAGAGTATTCCTTCCTCCCTCTTTTGGTTTCACAACGGGGGCCACAGCTTCCGCAAGAATTTTTACGTCACTTGCCTGGCTGCCTGCAGCGATACGAGCATCCTCAAGCAAGCCTGCATATTTGTCAAAGGTAATCTTGTGAAGATTCTGTTGCTCCGCAAGCCTGGGCCTCAATAAACGAAAGCGCGCAATCTGATCCTTTAGTGCCTTCACCTCTCTCCCAAGCTTCATCAACTCCTTCTTCTCAAACGCTACTCTATTTTGGAGGGCGTGGATCGATACCTTCCGGTCATTCGCTCGTTTTTTAGTATCTGAGTAATACTTGGCCAAACTGTCGTGGATTTGCTGCTGTAGTAATAATTTTTTATCCATGTGGACTAAAGCTTGTTGGCCCTTGTAATGCAGAGCATCCAGGCTGTCAATTTCGGCCTCAAGTCTGGTAATCTGCCTTCTGAGAAATTCCTTACGTGGTCTAAAGAAGTTGTGTCCGGTCTGAATGGACATGAGCGACCAGAGTGTTTCAGGCGACATCTGGGTAGCTGCAGAAAGTCCACCGTTAAGGTCTATGGGGACGCCGATACTTCTTAATGCATCATCTGTTGCTTCACTTTCAAGCTCCATCTTCGGATAGTCCCGTAGGTGGGCCTCCATAGCAGCCCGTCTCGCCCCCAGTTCGTTGGTAAGAAATTCAAGCTGGTGATCCTTTTTGTAGGCCCTTACTTTCTGCTCAAGGGCGATCACCTGGTCCCTGCTGTCTACAACTGCATCCAGGATCTTGTTCTGGTCGGGGGTCAGGACATCGGCCAGATAAGATTCAACTGGCAGCTCTTGTGAGCCCAACCACAGGCCACTATCCGTCTCCATTACTTCTATCTGCTCCTCCAGTGTTTTCAGCTCCTGAATTTGGGCTCCCAGATTGAGCGTCAGATTCACATAGGTCGTTTGGCGTTCTGCCAATTTGGGCATCTTTGCTGCCAATTCTAGCTCCATTGCCTCAACATTGTAACTTTCGTCGAATGCCAGAAGCGAATCCTGCAGAGCGTATAATCTTGTTCTGGCAGAATTATATTGGCTGTTGATGAACTCGTATGAGTGTCCGATCTCTTTGGAGTGAATGCCGCTATTCCTTCTGACAAAGATTCTTGCCCAGGTATTCGCAACGTCTACAAGGGGAATTCTGGCTGTGTCTGTAGTAGAGACCGTAAGCTCGAGTACGGATGAGCTTGGACTTCCTTGAGAGAGCTGGACTGCGGCGGATAGCGTACCATCCAATTCGGAAATCTGAACTGGGTTACCCCGATCATCTTTCAAATCCAGGGTATCTACAATCGCCTGGACCAGATCCTGCGCTTTTGCCAGATTCTTGTAAACATCCATCGAGAAGTGAGTTGGCGTGAGTTCGGCTTTGAATACTGGAGGCAGGATCATCAACACGGATCTGGCCTGAAACAGAGGATCAGGGTGACCTCTGACATACTCGTATGCACCTGCCGATATCAGGCAGGCAAGGGTAACGGTCAGAATCAGCCACTTGCGTTTAATCAGAACGGCAATGTAGTCTACCAGGTCGATCTCATCTGACGCAACGAACCCTTCATCATCATCATCTCGGGGAGACATTATGAAACCTCCACAGCCACAACACCATAAGATGCGTACACATCCCCTACCCCCTGGTAGCGACGATCCCCGACGGCGTCCCTACCTCCCACCGAAAAGTACTAACATTAACCAATCCTGTCAAAGGATGTCAATAGTGGGTGGCGCCTGCTTGGATGCAATCATCTGCTCTACGCAGCAGAAAGGGCTCCTGAAAAGGAGCCCTTTCTGCAGATCCGCCAACAATTTATTCTGGTGCCGAAGGGGGGAATCGAACCCACACGTCCCTGCGGACACCGGATTTTGAGTCCGAAACAGAG
>CAVOEZ010000371.1:0-5071 GCA_963694355.1 Latescibacteria bacterium UBA2968
TTTTCCTGGGGATCCACCGAGGCAAAGGTTCGAGTTCCGGGACTGGTGGATGCGATCGCTGAGATCACCGAGACCGGATCCTCCCTTCGAGCAAACAAGCTCAGAATCGTAGACACCATTTCTGAGACCACCCCGAGGTTTTTTGCGAACCGGAGTGCATGGGAAAATCCGTGGAAAAGAGAGAAGGCACAGAATATCGCCACCCTGCTATTGGGTGCCTTTCATGCCGAGGATAAAGTCGGTCTCAAGATGAATGTAGAAAGAGGCAACCTGGACCAGGTGGTAAAACTGCTGCCCGCACTCAACAATCCAACGATATCCAGCTTGCTTAACGGGAACTGGGTTGCCATCGAAGTTATTGTCGATGAGCGGGTTGTCCGGGACATTATCCCTCAACTCAAGAAAGTAGGAGCTGAAGGGATCATCGAATACCCGCTCAACAAAGTAATTTACTGACAATTTCAACAGCAGGAAGCAATGATTGAAACCATTTCATATGAGTCGGCTTCAGGTTCAAAGAAACTGAGCGCCATTCTCGGTAGAACCACAGATTTCACCACTGAACTTGAAGCATCAGTTCAGAATATCATTCGTGATGTGAAAACTCGTGGCGATGCAGCAGTTTTGCAGTATACGGAACAATTTGATGGTGTGAGAATGAATCGGGAGGAACTCCGTGTGCCTGTGGCGGAGATCGAGGGCGGTTATCGAAAATCCGACCCTGCCCTGATCGAAGGACTTGAGGCTGCGGCGTCGAATATCGAGCGATTTCACAAGAGTCAAAAACAGAGCTCGTGGTTCATCGAAGACGGTGATGGCGTGATCCTTGGCAAACGGGTCTTGCCGATTGATAGCGCCGCAGTACTGATTCCGGGCGCAAGTGCACCTTTGTTCTCCACACTCTTGATGGCCGCCATTCCAGCACGAATCGCCGGAGTCTCTCGCATCTGTATGGCCACCCCGCCCCAGCCGGACGGCAAAGTTCACTCTGCCGTGCTTGCTGCGGCCCATATGATGGGAATCACAGAGATATATCGGGTCTTTGGTGCACAGGCGGTAGCCGCTTTGGCATACGGAACTGAGACGATCGATTCTGTGGATAAACTGGTGGGCCCGGGTCATCCATCCGTACAAATAGCCAAGAAAATGGTCTATGGCAGTGTTGACATTGATATGGTCGCCGGGCCCAGCGAAATCGTTATCCTTGCAGATGACTCTGCGGAGCCTGCCTTCGTGGCGGCAGATCTGCTTTCGCAAGCAGAGCACGGAAGCGGATTTGAAGCTTCCGTCTGTATCACGACCTCATCCCAACTGGCTGAAAAGGTAAGTTCGGAACTGAATCGACAAGTCGCGGACCTGAGTCACAAAGAGAAAATCACCAGGGCCCTGGAAAATTTCGGTGCAATCGTCGTTGTCAAGGACCTCGACGAGGGCATTACCCTGGTAAATGAAATTGCACCTGAGCATCTAGAATTGATGGTCAGGGAGCCCTGGACCAAACTTGACAAGATACGGCATGCCGGCGCCGTGTTTTTGGGTCCTGCCTCCTCCGAACCGGTTGGCGACTACTTTGCCGGAACCAATCATATATTGCCAACCGCCAGATCCGCCCGCTTTGCGTCATCGGTGGGTGTGGAAACCTTTATGAAGAACATGAGTGTTATCGCCTACACAAATCAGCGGCTGCAAAAGTGTGGGAGACAGATTATAGCCCTTGCGGAGGAGGAAGGGTTGGATGCACACGCGAACGCGATTCGGATCCGCCTTGAGAAATCAGAGAGCAGATAATGTATGCGGAACTGGGAATAACACTGTGAACCGTGGATCAGGAAATGCACCTCTTGACAGAATCCGTTCAGAGGTCCGAGCCATAGAAGGCTATCACCTGAAGGCTTATGATTGCCCGATAAAGCTCAATCAGAATGAAAGCCCTTTTGACGTCCCTGAGGATCTCAAGGATCTGATCCTTCAGCGTGTGAAGAACTGCAGGTGGTCGCGGTATCCCGAGCCGATGCCGACGGACCTTGTCGATGCCCTGGCGCAACGTGCAGGTTGGACTCCAGAGGGAACGATTGTTTGCAACGGATCCAACACACTGGTACAATTGGTATTGTCGGTAAGCACGACCTCAGGCACCAAAGTGGTCATTCCATCACCGAGTTTCTCGCTTTATAGTCTGTATGCAGAGATCTTCGGTGGCCGTGTAATCAGTGTGGATCTCACTTCGGATTACCGTTTCGACCTGAACCGAATAAGTGAGGCTGTTAAAGGGAATAATGCAAATTGTGTTATTCTCTGTTCGCCGAACAATCCAACTGGATGTGTAATATCTAGCGAAGAACTTGAGGAATTGCTGAGTTCAACCGATGCTCTGGTTATGGTGGATGAGGCATATGGAGAGTTCAGCGATTCATCGGCCGTGAGCCTCCTGTCAAATTACCCAAATCTCATTATACTCAGAACATTTTCCAAGGCATTAGGGGCTGCAGGTATACGGGTGGGCTATCTCCTGGCACATCCTCAGATTACCCGGGAGATCCTCAAAGCGAAGATTCCATTTGACATCAACGTATTTTCTCACGCGGCCGCAATGTGTATCCTTGAACAAGGTGATCTGGTAGATGAACGTGTTGCCTTCATCCGCAGGGAAAGAGATCGCGTGTTCGAAGGGATCGAACAGACGTGCGGCGCCAGGCCATACCCATCGCATGCGAACTTGATCCTGTTTGAAGTGGACGATCCTTCATTCGTATTTCAGTCGCTTGTCGAACAGGGCGTGCTCATAAGGAATGTTACCAGCTATCCAATGCTTTCAAGAGCACTGCGCGTAAGCATTGGCACTTGCGAAGAGAACAACCAATTCCTCGCTGCACTCACCGAAACCCTCAAGGGGTCAACAACCTCTTAGAAACAACCGAATAGTTCAGATCTTAGCGAAAGGTTAATCGCGATGTCCGGTTCAAGAACCTCACGCATCCAGCGTAAAACAACGGAAACTGAAATTGACCTGGAAATCGACCTGGACGGGTCGGGTGCCTGCAAAGTAGAAACCGGCATTGGTTTTTTCGACCATATGTTGAATGCGTTTTCACGGCACGGTCTGCTGGATCTTGAGGTCGCTTGCAGAGGAGATCTGGAGGTTGATGCCCACCACACGGTGGAAGACATAGGGATCTGTCTGGGCATGGGCGTTTCAGAAGCATTGAGTACAAAATCTGGAATTTCAAGATTTGGTCACAGCTATGTCCCTATGGACGAAGCCCTGGCAAGATGCTGCATCGACCTATCAGGTAGACCCTACTTGGTTTACAATGCTGATTTTTCACAAGAGATGGTTGGCGTCTTTCCTACGGCATTGTGCGAAGAGTTCTTCAGATCCATGGCGGTTCATGGCCAGATGAATCTGCAAATCGACCTGATCAGGGCAACCAATGCCCATCATGGGGTTGAGGCGATATTCAAGGCTGTTGCACGAGCATTGCGTATGGCCTGCGAACCCGATCCCCGGGTAGGTGGAATTCCCTCTACCAAGGGTGTATTGTGACCAGGCCTGCAGTGTTTCTGGACCGCGACGGGACCATCAACGTAGAACGCAGCTACATTACACGACCAGAAGAAATACAGTTGATTCCGGGTGCCGATGATGCGATCGCCAAACTGAAAAATGCGGGCTATGCTGCAGTCGTTGTCACTAACCAGGCCGCAATTGCGAGAGGGCTCCTGACCGAAACCGAGCTGGACCGGATTCACCAGCACCTTCAACAGCAGCTCAAGGCTTCGGGTGCAGCTCTTGACGGGATTTACCATTGCCCGCATCACCCGGACTTCCCAACCAACTCCACAAGACTCGCGTGCGACTGTCGAAAACCTGAGCCCGGTCTCATTTTCAGAGCAGCTCAGGATCTGGAGTTAGACTTGAAACAATCTTACATGATTGGTGATAGTCTCACGGATCTCCAGGCAGGATGGAACGCAGGCTGCCACGCGGCGCTGGTACTCACGGGTCACGGCAAGAGAACGCACTCGGAGCTTGGAGAGGATGATCTCCAACGTACCTACATGATTGCCGACTCTCTCGAAGATGTCGCTTCCAGGATCTGCGGATGACGAACCAGTGAGAATCCTGCACACCATTTACGACGACATGGACAACCCCTGGTGTGGCGGGGGTGGTGCACAACGTGCAATGGAGATCAACCGGAGATTGGCGGATCGGCACCAGATCAAGATGCTCGTGGGCAACTATCCGGGAGCTCCGGCAAAGGAGACCAAGAATGGTGTCCAAATTTCACGAATTGGAAGCGCCCTGAATTACCCCGCAAGCCGGTTGAGTTATTCTGTCCTGGCATCCCGAGCCCTGCTTTCAGAATCCTTCGACCTGTGGGTCTACAACTTCTCGGCGTTTTCTCCCGTACTGGCAGGCGCGAGGAACCGGAACCGCTGCATACTGGAATTTTTTCACGTGCTCGCTGGGCACGCCCTGAAGAAACGTCCATTGGTCGGCCTACCGGCAATCCTGATAGAATTGTACACGCTTGGCTCATATTCAAGATTGATTGGCATTTCTCCCAGCGTATTAAATCAGATCAGAAAGAGGGTGTCTGGCAAAGACCTGAACCTTGTTTATACAGGAGTCAGTCAGTCCAGCTTTGACGTGGCAGGACCAACGAAGGACTACATACTCTACTTCGGTAGGCTGGATACATACACCAAGGGTCTCGATCTCCTGCTCAAGGCGTTCTCCCGGATAGGTACGACTCACCCGAAGGTTCGACTCATCCTTGCCGGCCGTGGCACGGAAAAGAGAATCGGAGAACTTCAAACGCTCTCAAGCGAATTGGGAATACAGGACCGCGTCGAAATCCTGGGTCCGGTTTCGGAGCAAGAAAAACAGATGCTGTTCGGGGGGGCCCTTTTCAAGTGTATGCCATCCAGATATGAGGGATGGGGAATTGCTGCCATTGAAACCGGCGCTGCGGGAAAAGCCGTGATCGGAACCAGGATTCCCGGTCTCGTAGACGCGATTCGTCACGAACAAACTGGTTTGCTCATAGACCCTGAAAGTGTGGCT
>CAVOEZ010000372.1:0-5071 GCA_963694355.1 Latescibacteria bacterium UBA2968
CTCGAAGACGGGGCGAGCCTGCCACTGCCGGTCGGTGCCGGCCCGAAGACGAAGGTGGCCACCGTCACCGTCTCGGCCTCCGACGGGGAGGACATCAACCAGTCCGCACAGTTCCTGGTCGGCGGCCAGGGCCGGACCATCAAGGTGGTTGGTACCGACGGTACCAGCACGGCGGACATGGCCGGCAAGCTCTGCCTGGTCCCTGGGAAACGGGTCCGCGTTCTCAACCGACTGGGCGGCTCGGTCGATATCGTGGTTACCGTCTTCTGGCGTTGAGACCTGGGCCGAGCTACCCGAGAGCGTGAAGGACGCCGTGCTAGAGGTGGTGGGGGGTTGCAGGGGTTAATGTGGTTCGTAAGCGAGTGCCTTGGCCTTGCCCCGGCCTTCGACTCATTGCTTACGAATAGCCCGGTTCCTAGCGTCATGGATTTTTTTGAGTAGTTCCTTTTCGTCCTCGTCCGGTTCCTTATGAAGCTTAATGGCTCAATCTAGCGGAGACTGACGCAGTTGATTTTGCGCATCCTCAATGAAGGCAGTTGGATTGAGCAGCACCTGGTCTCCTTCCTGCAAACCCGACTCGACAACGATGAACTCATCGTTGCTGTGGCTTAGCTGCAAAGAACGCCGTTGTGCTTTCTCGACGGTCCCAACCCAGCAGCAGTAGCCCTGCTCAGTTTTCATCACTGCTGCCACCGGGATCAGTAGGACGTTCTTGTGCTGATCCATGGTCACTTCAACCTCGGCGTTCATGCCGGGCTTGAGTCCTTCCACCGAGGGAAGCTGAATGATCACGTCGTACTTCACGATGTTGCCCGTCCACCATACTGCCGGCGGTGCAACCGAAGCTACAGAGGAAACTTCGCCGTTCAGCGTCCTGTCTGGCAATGTAACTCTGGCAGACATCCCCAGCCTGACATGGTCAATCATCGAATCGTGAATGCCGACCTTGACTTGCATCTTCGACGTGTCAGGCATCAGCAGCAGCACTTGATCATTGTGCACCGTTGCACCCTCTGCGATATCGGGCGCCCTCTTCCAGTTTTCGACCCCTGGGTAAATTACCAGGCCGCTTCTCTCGGCCCTGATGACACAGCGATCGATCTCCTTCCTTGCAAGAGCTATCCGAGCCTCATCCATGACGAGGACTTCCTCGTGCCCGGCTGCAGCTGCTTTTGCTGACTCCCAATTGCCCCTCAGCGTTACCAGTTCCTGCATCTTGGTGAATTTCTTCAGTATCTCGATTTCGGTCAATAGGACCTCTACGTTCAACTCCGCATTCCTGATCACGGACGTTTTCTGTTCGACATCCAGTTGACTTCGGTAGCCACGCTCAAGCATCCGTACCGAATGATCGAGCATGTCCTTCGCGGTAAACAAGTTCGACTCGGCAATGACCAGGTTCTTTTCCAGAATCAGCAACTGGATGGGAAACCTGCCTTCCTCGTACTCTGAGATGGCGAGCCCCTCTCTCGTGGCCTGGGCCCTGAATCCTATGGCTGCGTCCCTCGACAAATGAGCATACTTCGTGCGTTCGTGGACGAAGTCTTCGACTTGCTTGTTTTCAAGTCTGACCAATTCATCTCCTCGCTTGACCTGCGTCCCGTTCTCGATCACCCAGTTAATGGTGCTATTACCTCGGACGTCGCATTTAATTTCTGTATTGTCGGAGCTCTCCAGCGTCCCCTGCTCGGTTAACGTGACATTCATATCACCACGCATGATTGTGTGAACCAGCGGCGTACCCACCAACGTCCGTGCTTCCTCAATGAAGGCAGTCGGATCGAGCACCACCTGGTCTCCTTCCTGCAAACCCGACTCGACAACGATGAACTCGTCGTTGCTGTCGCTTAGCTGTAAAGAACGCCGTTCTGTTTTTTCGACGGCCCCAACCCAGCAGCAGTAACCCTGGTCAGTCTCTACCACTGCTTCTACAGGCACCGACAGCACATCCTTGTGTTTTGCCACGATCACTTCTACCTCGGCGCTCATACCGGGCTTTGGCCCCTGCACCGAGGGAAGCTTAATGATCATGCCGTATTTCACCTCGTTTCCAGTCCGCCAGCCTGCGGGACTTGCAACTGAAGCCACCGAGAATACCGTGGTGTCAAGCGTCCTATCTGACAGCGTGACTCTAGCAGCCAGCCCCGGCGTGATGCGGTGAATGATGGATTCGTGAATTTCAACTCTGACTTGCAATTGTTCCATGTCGGGCATCAGCAGCAGCACTTGATCCTTGCGAACACTCGCACCTTCCGTGATGTCGGGCGTATCCTTCCACTTTGCGGTCGAGGGATAAATCACCAAGCCGCCCCTTTCGGCCCTGATGACACAGTTCTCGAGTTCCTCCATCGCGAGATCACGGCGACGCTCCTCGAGTGCGAGCCCCGCCTTTCGCCCTTCCAACCTTTCTTGGGTTGCGTTCAATTGACCGTTCAGTGTTTCAAGCTGCATGGCCCTGACAATTCGCCTCAGAATATCCATTTGGGCCTCCGTGACCCTCAATTCCAGTTCCGCCTGGGTGACAGTAAAGGTGTTTCCCTTGAGTTCCAGGTTCGTGACGTAGCCCCGTTTGAAGAGCAACTGGGAATGGGCAAGCATCTTTTCGGCAGACTGCAGGTTCGCCTTGCCGGTTACCAACTGCCTCTCCAACGACTTCATCTGCGAGCGATACCTGCCTTCCAGGTACCCGTCGATGGCGACCTCCGCCGTCGCCAAGTCCACTTCGGCTCCTGCGAGTGCGGCCGTCGCGATATGAACATCCGTCTTTCCCAGACTGACAGTCTCTTCGAGAATCTTCGTATCCAGCCTGACCAAATCTTCTCCTGCCTGCACGACCGTACCCGACGGGATTACCCAGGTGACGGTGCTGGCGCCACCACGACCGCCATACCCGCCTCGAATGTTGCATTTAATTTCCGTGTTCTTGGAGCTCTCCAGAGTGCCCTGGACGGTCTCCGTGACAACCAGTTCACCGCGCGTGATCGTATAAGTCTTCCTGGGGCCGATCTCGCTCAACGAATTGCCACCCCGAATCAGTGCGATAGCAGGCACCGACACCGCGACCAGACAGATGGCAAGCAGCAAATAAACAAGCAGTCGTTTCATGGCAGCAGTTGGCAATCCTACAGAGAAGGGCGATACCTCCATCATAACCACTCACCACCGCTGCTGCTGAAGACCCTGCCCCGAGTACTATTATGTCCCGCCCGGAGATTTTTTAGCGGGCCTGGGCCGGGGGCCTGGAATTACACGCAAATACTTGTGGAGCACCGGGAATACTGACAACGCTTGATTTCCGACAAGTCGTTCTAGCTAGAGGCGTTCCTATTGAGTCGGCGAGAAGGGGGCGGTTGGATCCCGAATCAAGGCGGGTTCCAGCACTATGCGTCCCTCCTCGCAACGTGCGAGAAACCCATCCACGTAAATAACGTCACCCACCGTACAGCCGTTTGCCATCGCTGTGAAACCGCCAAGATTACACTGGATGCTATTCTCGAGATAAATCAAAGCTGCTTCTGGATTGCTGGTATCGACTTTTACGACCCTTCCTTTCACCGTTATTTTCTTCCCGATAAACGGTGCACCTTTTACCGCGATGCTCTTGGAGACAAACTGTGCCGAGGGTTTGCCGTAATCGAGTTGCCAACCTTTGGAACACCCCAATGTCGCACACGCTAAAACGCAACTTAACGTGAAAATACTTTGTCGAACCCCCATTGCGGCGATACCTATAGCTGTTCTGTCGTTAACTTGACTCTATCTTTAAGTGACGCACAAAGTGATTGAACTAACACATGATTCAGAGTTTTGGTTTCCACTGAATTGCCGTTAGAGAATTGAAAATGAATTCTCGTGTGCTGGGTCTTTGAGCTGAAATGCATTCCCTTTTTCTTCGAATGCGACACATGAATCCCGTCCAGGTCTGCGTAATTGACAACGCCGTCGATTTTTGCAAACCACCACAGGGATTTGCGAACCGTAACAATGCGTTTGTCGGTTGCAATTAGGTAGGACCTAACCCAGTCGAACCAAATACCCCAAAACTGAATGTCCCTTTGATAGTATCCAGCAGTAAGAACGACCTCATTGCTGGTGATGAAATTGCGAATGAAGCGTTCAGGAATCTTAAACCTTGTTCCTTCCTCCGGTCGATCATGGCTGCCATGAGAATCGGTCGCGGGGGACTGATCTGGAAACCCTGGCCCAGATTTGGGGTTTGCTGGACTCATTGCGTCGTTGGCTGTGCCCTCAGAGGTTTTTACGACCAACTCTTCGACACGATTGTCTTCGGGCGCAACCTCCTCAGCGGTCACAGCCGACGCCTTACCGCACATCGGACACATCCAGATCCGGATGGCTTCGTGAATCTGCATCTGGTGGCTACAGTGTGGGCATGTGAACTGAATCTTGTCATTCATGGCAGCACCGGTCAGCAGTTAGTTAAGAAAATCCTCGTGGCTCAATCATAACGACTCGCCACCGCTGCTGCCCCGCCGGGAGAACCCCCATTGCCGCCCCCAGTACTATTATCTCCCGCCCAGAGATTTTTAGCGGGCCGGGGCCGGATGGCCGGGGAGGCATCACGTCACCCTGAAGTCTCTTAGCTGAAGCGGTACAACAATGGGGAGTAGGTCATCACTATCAAGAAAAGCCAAGTTAATCGAATGCGGAGTACATTCTCATGGACAAGCAAACGGGACAATTCATTGGTGCCGTGGTGGGCGCCACGGTCGGTGTTGCCCTCAAATTCATAGTCTTTCCAGAAAACACTGGTTCCTATTGGTGGATATGCATGCCAATTCTGTTTGGTCGACTTGGGATGTCTATTGCAAACCCGGAAAACTGGAAGCCGGACAGAAAGTGACCGACGAGGATTTTGAGCGGGCGATTCACGGCTCGTCAAAAGCGGCGCATAATCCGGCGCAGTACCTGCACGTTTCGGCTCGCACCGAATCGCAGGCCCCGCCCACCGCGCATAAAAAAAGCCCGCTCTTGCCAGTCTCTGCACTCTCATGCGAGACCATGCCAAGAGCGGGGATGCCCCCGCAAGGACTCGAACCTTGAACCCTCT
>CAVOEZ010000373.1:0-5066 GCA_963694355.1 Latescibacteria bacterium UBA2968
ATGCAGACGGAGAAGGAAGCCACATTCATCCCGCTAAGTGACGTGGCCGGCATCGGAAAGGTGATGCAGGAACGCCTGGAAGAGTCCGGTATCGTATCTGCCAACGACATCGTGCGGTTATCGCTCGAGATCCTCACGGAAGTTCCCGGTCTGGGTGAAGCGACTGCCGAGAAGGTTCAGGCTGCAGCGAAGGAAGTCGTTTCGGTAAAGGTCGAATCTTACCGTGAGGAATTGGCGAAGCAGCGAGCGATTGAGGCTGAAGAAAAAGCTGCAAGAGAGGCTGAGGAAAAGGCTGCTGCTGCGAAGCTGGCCGAAGAAGTAGCCGCCCAGGCGGCCGAAGAAGCGACAAAGGAAGCGGAAGCCGCTGCAGAAAATGAAGAGGCGTCTGGTGAAGGTGAAGGAGAGGTCGGCGAAGAGACCGCCTCTACTGAAACTTCGGACGATTCCCAAGCCGCTCCGGCAGAGGATTCGGAATCGGAAGGTGAAGCCGAGGCCGTATCGGAGCCGGATGAATCTACCGAAGATGCCGAGCATAAGTCCGAAGATATTCCAGAGCCGGGAGGTGATGGAGAAAACCCATCGGAATCGGAAGGTGAAGCCGAGGCCGTATCGGAGCCGGACGAATCTACCGAAGATGCCAAGCAGAAGTCCGAAGATATTCCAGAGCCGGGAGGTGATGGAGAAAACCTATCGGAATCGGAAGGTGAAGCCGAGCCCGTATCGGAGCCGGCCGTATCCCCCGAAAATGCCAAACAGAAAACCGAAGATATTCCTGAGCCGGGTGGTGATGGAGAAACTCCTTCGGATGAGCAGGTGGAACCCGAGTCGGATGGCGAATCGCCGCCGGCGCAAGAATCTGAGGGGAGGTGAAAACGGCTATGGCAAAAGCAAAAACAACAACCAAGAAAGCAGACGCTGAAGGCGGCGACAAGAAGCAGCGGATCTATGAGGTCGCCAGGGAATTTAATCTATCCAGCGTCGCAATGGTAGAGGTGATCAAAGGGCTGGGATTCGAAATCAAGAACCATATGGCCGTTTGTACACCTGAAATGCTTCACAGCATTCAGAGTAAGTTCGAGGAGGAACGGAACGCCTCGAGACAGGAAATCAAGCGCAAGGCGGAACAGAAACAACAGCGAGATGAGGCTGAAGTCGAAGAGAAGAAAGCCGCCAAGAAAGCTGAATTAGCCAAAAAGACGAAGGCCAAGGTCCAGCCAACTGAAGAGATTGTTGAAATCAAGGACACGGATCAGTCAGGCCGCCGCAAGAGGCGACAACGCCCCACGGGCAGGAGTGAGGCCGCACCAGTTGTAGTGGATAGCGGTAAACCAGCCGATGGCGCACCCGCCAAGGCAGGTGCTAAAGCCCCTTCGCCCGAAAAACCCGATAGTAAGAAGCGACGCAGGCGGCGCGGCCGTCCCCAGGTGGATCAGCGGGAGGTCGAAGAGAGTGTACGCAGGACGATGGCCCAGATGGAAACCGGGTCCACACGAACACGCCGTCGAAGGCGCAGGGAAGACGAGGACGGAGAGGAAGAGGAAGAAACACGTAAAATCAAGGTGAATGAGTTCACCACGGTCGGTGAACTCTCCTCATTGATGGAAGAGCCCGCAACGGAAGTCATCAAACAATGTTTGTTGATGGGGATGATGGTCACCATCAATCAGCGGCTGGATATGGATACCATTTCGCTCGTCGCTGACGAATTCAATGTAGAAGTCGAGGAACTTGAGGAATACGCCGAGGAAATTCTCGAGGAAAGTGAAGCCGATGATCCGGCAGATCTCCGCCCCAGACCACCTGTGGTTACCATAATGGGGCACGTCGATCACGGCAAAACGTCCTTGCTCGACCACATAAGGAATACCAATGTCGTCGCCGGAGAGGCCGGTGGGATCACCCAGCACATAGGTGCCTACCACGTTGAACTGGACGGGGGCAAAATGGTCACCTTCCTGGATACACCCGGTCACGAGGCGTTCACAGCAATGCGCGCCAGGGGTGCCCAGGTTACCGATGTGGTCGTCCTCGTTGTAGCTGCTGACGACAATGTGATGCCGCAGACCATCGAGGCCATCGATCACGCACGCGCAGCGAGTGTTCCCGTTGTCCTGGCGCTCAACAAAATGGATCTGCCAGGTGCCGATGTGGACCGTATCAAACGCCAGCTCACGGATCACAACATTTTGGTGGAAGACTATGGTGGACAGGTTCAGGCTTGTGAGCTTTCTGCGTTAACCGGGCAGAATGTGCATGGTCTGCTGGAATTGCTTGCGCTGGAAACAGATATCCTGGAACTGAAGGCGAATCCGGACAAGCGGGCGAAGGGTACAATTGTGGAAGCCCGTCTGGATCGCGGCCGCGGAAACGTAGCCACGGTACTGGTTCAGGAAGGCACCTTGCGTGTTGGAGATCCGTTTGTCACCGGGTTGTACAGCGGGCGTGTCCGGGCAATGCTCGACGAACGCTCTAATCCGGTCAAGGAAGCGGGTCCTTCCATGCCTGTGCAGGTCCTGGGTTTGGCCGGGCTGCCCACAGCAGGCGATTCGTTCTATTCCGTTGAGAGTGAACGCCAGGCCAGGGATATCAGTCAGAAACGACAGCAACTGAGACGAGAGCAGGATTTCCACCGCGGCAAACGCGTCAGTCTTGTGGACATTCACGAACAGATTCAGGCCGGTCAGGTTCAGGAATTGCGCCTCATCCTGAAGGGGGATGTGGATGGATCCGTGGAGGCACTTCACGATTCATTGATGCAGATCGTGAGCGACGAGGTCAGAACCAATGTGATTCACCGCGGAGTGGGTGCCATTTCGGAATCAGACGTGCTCCTTGCGTCGGCTTCCAACGCAATCATCCTTGGATTCAATATTCGTCCGGACGCAAGAGCAAGAGAGGTCGCATCCAACGAGAAAGTGGACATCAGGTTGTATCGGGTGATCTACGAAGCGGTTGAAGATGTGAAAGCCGCCCTTTCCGGTCTCCTCAAACCCGCCATCGATGAAGAGGTTTCAGGGTCCGCCGAGGTTCGTGAAGTATTCACGGTACCAAGGGCTGGTACAATAGCAGGTTGTTATATGACCGGCGGGTCCATCAACAGGAATTCTATGGTCCGCGTGCTGAGAGACAACGTGGTTGTTTATCAGGGAGAAGTGGGCTCGCTCAGGCGATTCAAAGACGACGTCAGAGAAGTCCAGTCCGGTTTCGAATGCGGGATCGGCGTAGCCAATTTCAATGACGTCAAGGCGGGCGATGTCATTGAAGCCTATATCCTGGTGGAAACAGCCAGGACGCTCTAAACGATGACCATCGGATTCTGCAGGATGGAGTTGTATCTCCCCGAAAGTGGATCCCTGAAGGGGAAGCGGAGTATTCTGGAAGGCCTTACAAAGCGTGTTCGGAACAAATTCAATGTGTCTGTTTCTGAACTCGCTGACAACGACCTCTGGCAGAAAGCAGTACTGGGCGTGGCCATTGTTTGCAACGATTCTCGTCACGCCAATCAGGTGCTCTCAAAAGTGGTCGACCTTGTGCAATCGGACCCCCGGCTTCAGCTGGTGGATTACTCTCTGGAAATGATTTGAAGTGGCGACCGGAAAGTGTTGGGCGGCAGGTCCAGGCAGAACTGAGTGAATTGATTCAGAGACGCTTGAAGGATCCGCGCCTTGGATATGTTACGCTCACCGGCGTCCGTATGACTCGGGATCTGCGTACGGCCAGAGTTTTCGTCAGTGTAATGGGCGAACCGGAAGATCGGAAAGAATCCCTCGAAGCGCTGCATCACGCTGCACCGTTCCTGAGAAGAGAACTCGGCAAGCGACTTAGATTGCGCAATACGCCCGAACTCAGATTCGACCTGGACGATACCATCGAGAGCGGGACGAAGATCAACGCGCTGCTGGACGGTTTGAAGTCCTGAGGAGGGTCCCATTGGTCTGAACGGGTTTCTTCCGATCGACAAGCCGGCAGGATTGACCTCTCACGACGTTGTGGATCGTGTAAGACAGGAATGTGGGATAAAGAAGGTGGGTCACACTGGAACACTCGACCCGCTGGCTACCGGAGTGCTCGTCCTGTGTATCGGTCAGGCGACTCGGTTGAGTTCTTACATTTCCGGTCGCAGCAAGTCGTACTGGACAAGAATTCGGCTTGGTATAACCACAGACACGCTGGATGCAGATGGAAAGGTGACCGCTTCCACGGACGAGGTGCCGCAAGACCCTGAGGCGGTCCATCAGGTGGTGAATCGCTTCCTGGGTGACATCGAGCAGATTCCCCCGATGTATTCTGCCCGCAAGGTGTCCGGTAAAAAGCTGTATGAACTGGCAAGAGAAGGAAAACAGATTGCTCGCGAATCCCGGCCTGTCACCATCCACGATCTGAAGGTGGTGGATTTTGATCCGCCTGACCTGGATTTGCAGGTGATCTGTTCGAGTGGGACGTATATCAGGGTGCTGGCGGATGATATCGGGAAAGCCTTGGGTTGTGGCGCCCACGTTTCAGCTTTGAGGCGAACAGCCGTCGACGATATCGGGCTGAACCGTTGCAAGACACTGGAGGAGTTGGAGGCGCTTTCTGAAGCAGATGCCGTCGAGACTGCCCTCATCGATCCCAATGAGGCTCTGGCTTCGATCCCTGGTTTCAGTCTCGATTGTGAAGCGTCCTGGAGATTCGGGAACGGCAACGCGATTGCCTGCGACCGTGCTGAAGATCTGGACAAATTGTACAGAGTGTTAAAGGCGGATGGCAGATTTCTTGGAATCGGGCAGTGGGTGGCAGCAGAGGGTGTGTTAAAGCCGGTGAAGGTTTTTGCACACTCGGAATCTTGAGTGTTTTACCCGAATGCGAACAGTCACCCTCAAGGAACGCATTGAACTGGAACGTCCGGTCCTCACCGTCGGTACGTTTGATGGGGTTCATCTGGGTCACCGTGGCGTGCTCAGGAAGGTTCAGGAAGAATCCGAGGCCAGGAACGGTACGTCTGTTGTGGTCACATTCGATCCTCATCCCCGGACGGTAATCGAGCCGGACGCAGCCACCGGTGTCCTGACTTCATTACCCGAAAA
>CAVOEZ010000374.1:0-5050 GCA_963694355.1 Latescibacteria bacterium UBA2968
TTATGTCATCAATTTGCGGGCTTGCACGGTCAGAGAAACGGTCTATGCGGTTTCCAACGGTACGGCAGACCTCCCACTGCATCCAAACGGCCCAACGGCCGTGCAGAAACTCACCTGAAAGGGTCCCTCACTTCCGAATTCCGCTAAATTGATTCGGGATACCCATAACTGACAAGTGTGTGTCGGTATAGTTGCCTTTTCCTGGCGTCGATCCTTATCGGATCGGCGCCTTTTGTTCTGTACTTGCCGCTTGAATGTGTCTTGGTCCCCTAATTGAGGAGGCGTTCCCGTCTTTCCATTCTGCGGAGTCCAAGGAACAGGAGCAGACATCCGGTCGCCAGTATCCCCAGTCTGTTGATCAGGACCCGGTCGTCCCACATCATCTCCTCCATACCCATAGGCGGATCGAATGGGTTCAGAAATACAAAGAATACGGTATCGCCCAGAATGTCTGGGTCTGACGTGATGAGGATCAGGACCAAAACGCCCAGTGAAAGCATGCCTGCTGCATTCCCGCTTCGGCAAGTCACCGAGAAGAAAAAGGTGAGACTCGCAATTAGAAAAGCCGGCAGGAAGGCGTTCAGGCCGCCCAGAAGAAAGGGAAATTCAGCAAAAAGGTAATAGGACAAGGTGCTCATGCCAACCAGTGTAACGAGGAGAACGACGTAGACGGCAAGCATTCGGGTAACCCAGATCTTGTAGTGAGACATGGACGCGCTGAAAAGGACCTCCAGCGTATTCCGGTCCCGTTCACCTGCAACGAGATCCATGGTCAGATAAATTGCCAGAACCGCACCTGGAATCTCGACAAGAACGTGCAGTGCCTGTCGTACACTGAATCCTTCACCCGGCCTGACCACAGCAAGCGTATACAGGATGCCATAGTAGACCAGAATGCCTGCTGTCATGAAAATAAGTTTCTTGTGAAACACGAGCCGGAAACTCAGGCGGTATAGTCTGATGGCGCTGGACAACAGATCCCGCCAGGTCAACATGCCGGAATCCTCCCGCGACGAAGCAGATACAGGTAAGCATCCTCCAGGGTCGGATCCACCAAAACAGGATCCAGATCAGGTGAGGGGTCGTCCGAGAGATACCTTACCCGCACGCCGTCGGGTGTTCGCATGTGGGCGATCGGTTGGAGGTGGGACTCTGCCTTCAAGAACCGCTCTTCTGCCAATACGGATTCCCAGGTCCTGTCCTGTGCCAGTTCACGCATCTCCAGGGGCGATCCGGTGTATAGCACTTGTCCCCTGTCGAGTACTGCCAGGTTGTTGCAGCTGCCGGAAATGTCTTCAACGATGTGTGTTGAGAACACAACGATTCGATCCTGGCTGACCGTTGCCAGGAGATTTCTGAACCGGATACGTTCCATTGGATCGAGACCGGCCGTTGGTTCGTCCACTACGATGACCTGTGGCATGTGGAGCAGTGTCTGCGCAATACCCACCCGCTGTCGCATCCCGCCGGAGAAGGAACCTACTGGATCGTCCATTCTGTCTCTCAGATTCACCTGCTCGAGACATTCCAGCACCCTTGCGTTTCTTTCCACCCCATCCTTGAACCCCTCCAGCAAGGCCCTGTAATCCAGAAAGTCGTATGCTGAAAGGTGCGCATAATAGCCGAAATGCTGGGGTAGGTAGCCAATCAGACCCTGTACGCGCCCGTCCAGCATCAGATTTTTCCCCTCGATGATCACCGATCCGTAACTGGGTTCCAGCACCTGACAGAGAATACGCATCAGGGTGGTCTTGCCCGCTCCGTTCGGGCCGAGCAAACCGAACATCCCTCGCCGAATATCGAGATCGACACCGGCGAGCGCCTGGAACTCCGGGCGGGCTACACCCACTACAGGGAGCGCTGCTACGCCACGGTAGACCAGTTTTCGCAGCCAGGCGAATCGCCCGGAGAGATTGTCCAGATTCATCCCTCTCGACTTCATCCGCTTTCCGAGATAGGTCAGCAACAGAAACAAAAGCCAGGCAGCAGATGAAGCCGCGGTCACGGATGGCAGATTCAATTTGATATGGATGTAAACGAGGAACGCCACAGGCAGAATTCTGGGGGCAATTATTCGCCCGGTCCGCAGACACCAGGTTGGAAAAGACACCTTCCACAAGCTGGACACACATCGACCCAGATGCGTGAATTGTGCCGCCATTGCCAGTGCGTGGAGGTAGATCCACAAGCCGTCTTCGAAATAGGTGGAGAAATAGAGGAGGAGCCCGGTCAGAGGGATCTTCCAGGACAGCGAATCGATCAAGGCCTTCCGCTCCTGAGGATCCAGTGCCACGTCTGAATTTCGTGCCTTCCGCCTCTCATATCTTGCCCAGTCTCTTCTGAATCTGCCCGGAGCGCCGTAAATTTTGGTCAAATTTCTGATTTGTATCCTGTTGACCGGCTGCGAAATAAAACTGGCCGCGACCCTGGCACGATGGACGCGTATGACCGACCAGACCAGCCCTAGACAACCGATCCAGAATGGAAGTAGAACCAGCACACCCCAAAACAGACTTTCATATCGCGTGTAGGTGCCGTATGCGCCGGCAGCAGCAGCCAGAGTGGCCAATGCCACACCCACAAAGCCGATGTCTTCGAGCCAGGTCTTGACCTGATCGAGCCCCATGTAAACCACTGGAATGAAGATCAATGTGGAGAACATGGAGACCGTAAGTCCCCCTAGCACGGTGATTGCGAAGGGTGGCCAGATCTCGAAGTCTCCTCCAAACTTCAATGCCAGGGGCAGTACACCTAGCAGGGTCGTTGCGGACGTCATCAAGATCGGGCGGACTCTGGATCTGCCCGCGGTGAGCACGGCTCGCTCCCTGCGAAATCCCCGTTTGGTTCTGAGCGTACCGATGGCGTCTATGAGGATGATTCCATTGTTTACCGCAATTCCGACCAGGACAATGAACCCGAGGAGCGCCATAGGCCCTTCCTGCTGACTGAGCCCGGTACCGGACATCATTAACGCCCAGCAGGATCCCACAACGGCCGGCGGCAAAGTGCAAAGGATGATGATGGGAGATGAAAAAGATTCGAATAGAGATGCCAGAATCATATACACCAGGATTGCGGCCACACCCATCATCCAGTAGTAGATCGTATCTTCCTCTGCTTCGACAATCTCAACCGTATAACCTGGTGGCAGAAGCATGTCCCGAACGGTCGTCGTAACGATGTCTCTCGCGGCGTCCAGTCTGGGCTGAGAATCCAGGACCTCATCGGGAAACTGGTAATTGACCACGATGCGCCTGGACTGATCCGTACGCAGAATGCTGCTGCGCCCGGCATCCGTACGGACTCTTGAAACCTCATCCAGCGGGACGAATTCGCCAGTTGCATTGAGGATCTTCGATTCCTTCAGGTCTGCAAGTCCATATTTGACTTCGCTTGCGTTTTCGGTCGTACGCACTTCAACAGGCACTTCGGTTGAATTATCGGCAAGAAATGGCACTGTCGTCCGGAATCCGTCTACCCGAGCATCCCCTACCGCATTCAGGACATCGGCAACCCGCAGCCCCCGGTCGAACATGGCCTCGGCGTTCGGAATGACCTGTACTTCGGACGCGCCTCTTTCCACATCGGGCCGGACACTGTTTGGATCCACTTCCTCCAACTCCTGCAATCTGAAGACCAGGTCGTCGGCTAACATCTTCAAAGTTGTAAAATCGTATCCTCGCACCACCATCTGCTCCGAGATCGTTCCTCCTGCGAGATTGAATCCTCCCGATGAATGCCGACGCACGCCCACGCCTCTTCCTCCGCCGCCCCTTCCAGCCCTTGGTTTTGGCTGATACCCAACCACGCCGCCGGCGATTGTCTGCGTGCGCTCATCCAGTTTCGATTTGATCTCATCGAGGGTGATCTCGCCCGGTCGGTCGGATCGATTGTGCAGCATCACCGTGAGGCTTGCCTGGGACTCCTGAACGCTCGTGGTGAAACGATCCATTCCGTCCAGTTCCTTTACGGCCGATTCGACCTGCCCGACCACCTCGTCAGTAGCCTCCAGCGTTGCGCCCTCTGGCAGATCCACATATACGGTAAATCTCGTCTCTTCTCGCCTGACCTCTTGCTGCAGCATGTAAAAGAGCGATACGACAAGCGTGATCACTACCGCAGCGCCGATTCCAAGTGTCACCAGCACACGGTGTCGCAGACAGGCCTTCAGAATGAGTGTGTATTTCTCCATTAGAGAGCCCGCGCCCGGCGGCCGCGGCGTGTCTACTGTAAGCGTTCTGGCCGCAAGCGCAGGCACCAGAGTGAGCGCCACCAGCAACGAGGCGAGCAAGGGGAAGGTCATGGACAGGGCGAGTTCCCGCAGGAGATCCTGCGCGTCGCTCTGGATGAACACTACCGGAAGAAAAACGGTCACCGTGGTCGCTGTGGAGGCCACCACCGCGCGACTTACATCGGCGGTTCCCTGCCGAGCTGCCTCACCCGCAGACTTACCTTCTTCGAAATGCTTGAAAATGCTCTCCATCACCACAATCCCGTTATCCGTGAGCATGCCTACGGCAAGGGCCAGCCCGCAAAGAGACAAGACGTTTATCGACAGGTCCCAGGCGAACATCAGATTGAATGTGATCAGGAGGGAAACGGGAATGGCGAGGATCAGAACGGAAACAAATCGGAAATTGCGTAAAAAAAAGAACAGAACGATCAGGCCCAGAATGGCTCCGACCACCGCGGCCTGTTTGAGTGTGGAAAGCGCCTCATTCATCAGTTCCGCCTGGCTCGAACTCACCCCCAGTTCTACGCCTTCCGTCTTGAACTCCTCGTTCAAACGTACAAGGGCCGACTCAACTGCCTCAGCAACTTCGATGAGATTGGCCTCATCGTCTTTCTGAATCCGGATGCCAACCGAAGGTTTCCCATTGACCCTGTGTCGTGTGGTTTGCTCCTGCAGTCCGTATCGGACCTTTGAAACGTCTCCGAGCCGCAAAGGAATTTCTGGCTTGAGTACCAGATCCTGGATTTCCTTCAGGTCTTGAAACTGTCCCTGAACACTGACCGAATAGGCCTGCTCTCCGTCGAAAACTCTGCCCAG
>CAVOEZ010000375.1:0-5048 GCA_963694355.1 Latescibacteria bacterium UBA2968
AGGAGGATTTTCAGTGAACGTAGTACCCGATGAGTATATCCGGGTGATGCCGGATGCGATGCACAGGTTTGTTTCGGAAATGTTCGGAGTGGTGGGTATGTCCGGCGAGCACGCCAAACTGATGGCGGATCTACTGGTAGCCACAGATCTTCGTGGTGTATTCAGCCACGGCACCCGACAGTCTGTCGGATACCTGCGAAATCTGAAAGAAGGACAACTGAATCCCAAGCCCAACGTCCGGGTGGTTCAGGATTCACCGGCCACGGCGGTCCTGGATGGAGATGGAAGCCTGGGACATATCGCATCCTGGGAGGCGGCTAATTTGCTCGTGGAAAAGACGAGGGAGATCGGGCTGGCCGCGGTGAGCACCAGAAACCATCACCATTTTGGAAGCGCGGGAAAATATAGCAGAATTCCGTGCGAAGCTGGATTCGTCGGGTTTGTCGTGTCCTCTCACGTGAGGAACCTTCAGCCAGGGTCTTCTTTGGGATCTGCGGGAGGCGCTTCACCCATGAGTTTCGCCATCCCCGCTGGCGATCAGCCTCCCTTGATACTGGATATGGGGACCTCCTTTTATCCTGCACGATCGGCTGACTTCGAGGAGATATTCGGAAAAATGCCTGCGGCGTTTTTTAAGGGTGTGGGGCTGGGCACGGTTTGCCATGCCCTTGGTGGGCTTATGGCCGGCATCCAGTCGGTGATAGAGGAGGGGCCCGAATGGCCCGCTGTGAATCAGGGCTCATTCATGATGGCGATCGACCTTTCGCGGTTCTGTTCGCCGGACACATTTAAACGTCAGATGGACGCCTTTATTGGAGACGTGCAAAAATTGGATCCCTTCCCGGGTGAGGAACGCGCGCTGCTTCCCGGTCATCTCGAATGGGAACGGACCAGAGATTGGTCGACAGAAGGCATTCCAGTCGGCCAGGTTCATCAAAATGCACTTGAGAATATCGGTGAGGAACTGGGGGTAGCGACACCGTTCTGATGTGCGGTGGGAATTAAATGTGTACTTGTCCAGCCCTTGCCCTCGATTTCCATAGTCATGATGGTTGGATGGTTTTCAGCACCGACCTTGACAGGAGGATTTCCTTTTGGCAGTGAAATTCGCACAATATGGCGTTTCGCATGCGCACGCTCGTGGCAAGGCGGCGGTGATGAAGGCCAATGAAGATGTGGACTTTTGCGGCGTGTATGAACCTGATGCAGAGGTTCGATCTCGTCTTGGGAGCAATGAGGCTTACGAAGGCATACACTGGTATGAGAACAAGCGTGAAATGCTCGAGGATGAGTCTATTGCTGCCATCGCCGTTGAGGGTACGGTTGCCCAAAACCTTCGCTTTACACGAGATGTTCTGGGGCACGGCAAACACGCGTGGCTGGATAAACCCGCCGGCGACGATTGGGAGGCGTTCAAGTCGCTAATCGCTCTGGCGAAGGAACAGGAGTTGCTGGTTCAGTTGGGGTATATGTTCCGCTACAATGCCGCATTCCAGTTTATCCTGGATTGGGCGGATTCAGGCAGGTTGGGTGATGTCTTTTCAGTCAGAGGCCGAATGTCGACCCGTGTTACGGAAGACAAGCGAGCGTCTCTGGCTGTACACGAAGGGGGCATACTCTTCGAGCTGCTGTGCCATTTGATCGATATCGCTGTGGCTCTTTTGGGCAGACCTGACAAGGTGACCTCCTTTCTTCGGAACGAGGCGGGATCTGTCCCGGGGTTCAGGGACAATACGGCTGCGGTTTTCGACTACGCCGGAGCCATGGCGATTCTCGAGTCCAGTGCAATGGAGGTTGCGGCTTTCCCTTCCCGCCGTTTTGAAGTGTATGGCACAAAGGGAAGCGCAATCATGGAGCCGCTTGAGCCCGATCCGGTGCTCAGGCTTTGTCTGGATAAAGACAGGGATGGATTCAAGGAAGGATGGCAGGTCGTGCCGGTGTCTGTCGAGCCGCGATATGTGGGAAGTTTGCGTGCACTTGTTGCCAATATCCAGGGCACAGGGCAGCCGGACAGGAGTCTCGATCACGAATTGGATGTCCAGGAAACCGTTTTGAGGGCTGCCGGGATCCTGTCGGGGTAGGCCAGGCCGGGCACGTTGCTGAGACGACTGTGTCTCTCAACAAACACACGTGTGAAAAAAGGAGACACCTGTTGTTGATTGCGGGTGTCTCCTTTTGTAGTACTCAAACCGACTGAAATGAGCAGAAAACAAGGCCTGAGTCCACACGGAGAAGACCCGGCTGCAACAATGGCACGGGGCTTGCAAACAGGTCCTGATGCAGATTCTGGAGGAGGGTTGACGATGATCCAGGGTCTGGCTATACTCCCGCATTATTCGACCCGATTCAAAGGAAAAACATGAAGCGCTCGATGTGGATTTTATTTCTGATTCTCAGCCTCACGGGTTCTGTTGGAGCGGCGGTTTTGAGCGGTACGATAACGGACAGGAAGAATGGAGAGTCCTTACCGTACGCAAATGTGGTCCTGAAGTGGCAGGGCGAACCCCTGGGTGCGCTCTCCAATGTGGATGGTTACTACGCGGTGAAGAATATCCCTCCCGGCGACTACGTTCTCATCGTTTCGTATGTGGGATACGAAAGCTCGGTGGATACGATGAGTTTTAAGGGGAATGAGGAGTTGGTCAGAGATGTTTCCCTTGGTGAGGAGCCCATTCAGAGCGAGGAGATTGTGGTCGAGGCGGATCGCTTCGAGGAGGAACGTGTCGTACAGACCGGGTTCGTTGCGGTTGAGACACGGAAGTTGCAAGAGTTACCCTCCATTGGCGAGACCGATGTTCTGAGGGGATTACAACTGCTCCCGGGTATCCAGGCGGCATCCGATATCAGCAGTGGTCTGTATATTCGTGGAGGCGGGCCGGATCAAACCTTGATCCTGCTGGACCAGATTCCGCTATACAACCCTTCCCATGCGTTTGGCTTTTTTTCCACCTTCAATCCCGACGCCATTAAGGACATGAGCCTTCACAAAGGCGCATATCCCGCACAGTATGGTGGCCGATTAGGCTCTGTACTTGATGTAAGAAATCGGGATGGCAATCGAAAAGGGTTCGAAGCCACGGGTGGGGTAAGTCTGATTGCGGCACGACTGACCCTGGAGGGTCCGGTCAATAAGGGGTCGTGGATGGTCTCCGGCAGGCGCACCTATCTGGAGCCGATTCTTTCGGCAATCAGGAACGACAGCACAGAGATTCCGAAATACTATTTCTATGACACGAATGCGAAGTTCAACAAGGATTTCAACGACCGGAACAAGATGACGGTGAGCGGCTATTTTGGTCGCGATGACATGAATTTCGATCTGGATGAAGGAAGCTTCATCAATATACGCTGGGGGAATACGGCATTTACGGGGAAATGGACGCATGTGTTCACGCCGGCACTTTTTGGAAATTTTGTGGTGGCCGGCAGCAAATATACGAGCGCGACATCACTCAGTTTTTTTGAGACACCCATAGAGTTTTCGAACAGCATACAAGACATTTCGGTTAAAGGCGATCTGGATTTTTTCGCCAGCAGTCACCATTCCGTGAACACGGGATTTCTCGCCACGTGGTATGATTTCTCGTTCAAACAGAGTTTCAATCAGGACGACCAGCTGGACTTGAAGGAGAAACCGTATCTCCTCTCAGCCTACATCCAGGACCTCTGGCAGATTCGACCGCAAAGCAGTCTGAGGTTGGGCGCACGATCGGACTATTTCAGCGAGGGCGGGCGAATGAATGTCGAGCCCCGAATCGCCTTCAGTGAACAGCTGAATCCAGAGGTCCGGTTGAAGGTCGCCGGGGGGTATTACCATCAGTATCTGCAGTTGGTTACCACAGAGGCATTCAGCGGAGGAGATTTCTGGGTGCCCCTGGACAAAACCGTGGACGCCGGACGGTCCTGGCAAGGCGCGGTCGGGCTGGAATGGGAACCGTCCCGCCGTTACCAGTTTACTATTGAGGGATACTATCGCGACCTGGAGAATCTTGTGGTCCTGGACAATCGCGTTTCGGGTGATACAGACAACACGACGAGTGAAGATGTTTTTGTTTCAGGGGGGACGGGCTACGCGACCGGTGTGGAGATGTTTTTGCAGCGGAGAACGGGTGCGCTGACAGGCTGGGTCGGGTACACACTCGCCTGGACACGAAGAACCTTTCCAGAGCTGAACCAGGGCAAAGAGTTTCCACCCAAATATGATCGTAGAAACGATTTGTCTTTTGTCGCGAGTTATAAGTTAGGACGGTGGAAATTTGGAGCGAATCTGGTCTATGGGACCGGCCAGGCATTTACGCCCGCAAGTGGACGTTTTTTTCTCCGTTCTCCGGCTACCGGGATATTTGAGCAGCGGGTACTTCCGGCTGACCGGAACAGCGCGAGGCTCCTTCCCTATCACAGGATGGATTTCAGCATCAAACGGAAAGTTGGCATATTTGGATCGGATGCCGAACTCTACTTGCAGGTGTTCAATATCTACAATCGGAGAAACGAGTGGTTTATCACATACGATCCTACGGACACGGGGGCGGGACCTGACGTGATCAAAATGCTGCCGATTGTGCCGACACTGGGAATCGACTTTAAATTTTAGTCAGCCAGACATGACAACTGAAGGAGCAATGGGATGGGCTTGATGAAAAAAACGATGGTGGTTTTAATTTGCGCGGTTCTGGCTTCCTGCGCCGCCGAACGTGAACCCGGCGAACTCCTTGGGCCATCCGAGGAGGGCGTTCTGGTGGTCGATGCATTGCTGATCGTTGACAGGCCGATGCCGGATTTATTCGTAAGGAAAACTATTGGGCCCGGAAAGCGATGGACCACAGAGTTTCTTCAGGTGGCGGGGGCTAGTGTGGAGATTCGTCAGGGCGACCTGGTATTCCCATACCAGAATGTTCCGGAAACTGCTCGCTATGTGGCCACCGGCACCGTTCCACTCGTTCAACCCAACACGACGTATGATCTAACGGTTGCTTTCGAAGATCAAGTGATCCGAGGGCAAACGGTTACCCCTTCGAGATACAGAATCGAGCGTGCAGTGCTGGTCA
>CAVOEZ010000376.1:0-5038 GCA_963694355.1 Latescibacteria bacterium UBA2968
TGAGTGAAGTTCATCCCTGACGGTCCTTTATGCCGATATCCTTTGCTGAATTCCGTGTTTTGTTTCGAAGTTGGTCACGCGTTCTGGCCTCACTTCAGCCCACCCAGGTTTCCACTTCAGGACAAAAGATACGTTGTATTTGGAGGGATAGCAAGTTGGGAGGGTCGGAAGCCAGGTGGTAACCTGATTGTTTCCAGTCACTCACAGGAGGCCTTAGGTCTACTGAAGATCTCAGGCTGGAGGATTTCTGAGGCCCAGGGCACTAAGGTTTTGGGGGGACCGGAGGAAGAATTTTAACTGATCGAATATTGTTGCTCCCAAAAGAGGCCTCCGAATGCTTTGTGTAGGCCTCTTTTTCTGATTTTGGGCGGTTATCCTGTCCTGTCCCTCGGATAGTTGACATGCGCTGAATAGTACAGTACTATATCGTGCGTACGAGGGTGCCACCAGGTTCGCGTAAAGGGTTTCTGATCCACCTTACCTTCTGTATGCAACACCTCACAATCCTTCTTTCTGCCTGAGATTGCGAACCCCGGGCGTTTTGATTAGAGAGGGATGGTATCCCTCCGAAGGATCGGCCTACGGCCACCCACTTGAAGCAGTTCAAGAAGTAAGCTCCAGTTCCTTTTTCAATCGGTGCTGTTACAACGGTGTGGCGCATGGAACCTTCAGGTTCCCACTCACTGCCTGGGGGGAGAGATCTGCCGTCCCAGGATGGTGATAGGAAGGTAGTCATCCTACCATGGTGGCTGATTTATGATTGGAGGAAGGAACTTCTTTATAATTTGGCACTTTTGTGCTATTAATGGGTCTCTCGCATTCAGATACAATTTCCCAAATGGATATACATATGCCATCAGATGCAGCGCCGGCACTTGGGCAAATCTTGATACGGCAGGCAGGCCTCTCACCCGATCAGCTGGACGGCGCGTTGAAACAACAGCGTGTGTCTGGCCAGAAATTGGGCGAAATCCTGGTTGAGCAGAGTTATGTGACACGGCATCAGATCTAAGACGCCCTGTCCGAACAGATGGGTGTGCCTTATGTGCGTTTGCGTGGCACTGAGGTACCGGAAGATCTAAAGGAGCTGCTTTCTGCTCCTATTGCCCATCACTATCATTGTTTGCCCCTTGAAAGGAACAATGGTGCACTCGAGGTCGCCATTGCAGATCCACTGGACTTGCGCACATTGGACAATTTGAAGGCACTTGTCGGTTTGCCGATCATTCCCAAACTTGCCCAGGATGGTGAAATTCGGAATGCCCTTCAGCGGTGCTATGGTATCGGCGCAGATACCGTTGAGGATATGTCGGTTGAGCCCAGGGATGCAAGACAGGTTTCTCAGGCCGAGGTCGTAGATGATCTATCCGGCGAGGCATCGGTCTCGCATCTGGTCAACCAGATTCTTTCGGAGGCCTCTCGTTCCAGAACCACGGATGTGCATCTCGAACCTGGCATCGGTGTAATTCGGCTAAGGTACCGCATCGACGGTGTGCTCTATAATCAGCGCGTGCCCCCCCGAAATTATCCACCTCCACGAGGCAATTGTATCGCGCATCAAAATTCTGGCAGGGCTCAATATTGCCGAAAGACGCTTGCCCCAGGATGGGCGTTTTACGATACGGGTTGATGCAGGTGACCTCGATGTGCGTGTTTCCATTGTTCCCACGCCCCACGGCGAGGCGGTCAACATTCGTTTTCTAAGCGCCCGAGATTCGATGCACAGCATCGAAGGCCTGGGTTTACTTGAAGCAGACCGCCTGGCACTAGCGCGTGTCATTGCCAAACCCCACGGGGTGTTGTTTGCGACTGGGCCGACAGGCAGCGGAAAAACTACAACCTTGTACGCTTGTTTAAAAGCCGTTCACGACGGCACCCGAAAAATCCTGACGATTGAAGATCCGATTGAATATCAGCTTGATGGCATCACGCAGATGCAAGTTCAACCCAAGATTGGATTGACATTTGCCCATGGTCTGCGCGCCATGCTGAGGCACGATCCCGATGTGATGATGGTGGGTGAAGTGCGAGATCCTGAAACTGCGGAAGCCACTGTTCGGGCCGCCCTAACCGGCCACTTGGTGCTAACGACACTTCACACAAATGATGCACCGGGTGTGGTGCCCCGTTTGCTGAATATGGAAATTGAACCCTATTTGCTGTCGGCCACCCTTGAGGGTGTGATTGCTCAGCGACTCTTGCGCCTTCTCTGCCCGGAATGCAAGCGCGAAACATCAAAAGTTGATGCCATTGCCCGGGTTACATAATCCTGAACCTGAGACAGGCGCGTTTCGTCGATGTCGCACAGCGCAATGGTCGCATCTCTCAAAGGTTCCCTCGCCAGAATGTCTACCGACAATCTGCCGCCGAATCCACTTCCCGCTCCAATGATCACGATTTTTGCCAATTGATTAACTCCTCTTCAGATTCGAAATCACAATACCGATTGAAATTCGTTTAGCCGTGGGTTCGGGTGGGATGCTGTCCGGTGACGCAGGCGTAGTAACCGAAGGTGAGCGAACACTGTACGTCTTCAAGACCGATCTCTTTCAGCAATTCGAGATGATGTGAGACTTTGAGTTTCCCCTTGTCATCCTCCACCTCATTTTCCTCAGTCAGGACGAGATCCGCGTTGATGAGCAGCCCGCCCGGTTGTAACAGGTCCCGGACCTTCCTGTATACCTTGAGAACGTTCATTTCGTTGCCAAGATCGTGGATGGCCATGTTTGAGACGATTACGTGGATTTTAGGCGACAGCACGCTCTCCCATCCGCGGGAATTCAGATCGCCTTGATGGAGGGTGACACGGTCACCGAATCCACTCAGCGACTCACGGGCCTTTTCAACCATTGGGGCCGAATAGTCCACACTTTCGTAAGTCAGATGTTTGACGTTTTTGAAGAGTGCTACAGCCAACATGCCAGATCCGGCCGCCAGTTCCACTACGTGTGGAGAGGGAAATGGCAGGTCGTTGATGAGATCCGCAATGTGACCGAACATTTCAATCCGTTCAGGTCTTTTTTCGGTTACGGTGGCTATGTAGGTTTCGACCCACGCTTCGTCGTGGAATCTCGGGTGTTTGATTTGATCGGTCAAGTGTGCTCTCCAGACAGTTTTTTTATGAGTTGGACCGACTATAATGGGTCTCCCAAGCTGGCCTGTCAAGCCCCCATTGAGAGGCGCAAACAGCCAGATTTGGACCGTAAATCCCATTTCCCTTGTAAGGGTTCCGTTGCGTTGCTATATTAGGGGTCTTTGCGAATTTTTCCTGTTGCAGAATCCTTTGATGAATTCGAGTTGAAGCGGCGAATTTCCTACTGAGGACAGTATCATGTTGAAGTATATCGCGTGGCGCATTTTGATGATGATTCCCACCCTGATAGCGATCTCGATCGTTTCGTTCGTGATCATTCAGCTGCCTCCGGGTGATTTCCTGACCTCGTACCTGGCCCAGTTGACGACAATGGGCGAGACGGTAAGCGAGGAGACCCTGGAAGCCCTCAGGTCTCGATATGGTCTTGGTGCCCCGATTTATGTGCAGTACTGGACCTGGATCAAGGGCATAGTGACGGAAGGAGATTTTGGAATGTCTCTCCTGTGGGGGAGGCCCGTGAGCGACCTGCTTTGGGAGCGTGTCAGTCTAACGGTCGCTGTTAGCTTGAGTTCTGTGCTTTTCATCTGGGTAGTTGCCATCCCCATCGGTATTTATTCAGCCGTTAAACAGTATTCGATTGGCGATTACATCTTTACATTTTTCGGATTCCTCGGCCTGGCGACACCCCCTTTCATGCTGGCGCTCGTCGTGCTCTGGATGGTGTTCTCGTGGACTGGAAGTGTGCTTGTGGGCTTGTTTTCACCCGAGTTCGTAGGGGCGGCGTGGTCCTTTGCAAAGTTCATCGATTTACTTTCGCACCTTTGGATACCCATGATCATTCTGGGGACGGCAGGTACCGCCGGGACGATTCGTGTGATTCGCGCACAGATGCTTGACGAATTGCACAAACCATATGTGGTTACCGCCAGGGCGAAAGGTGTTGCAGAGATCAAATTGTTGTTCAAATACCCGGTGCGGATTGCCCTGAATCCCTTTTTCAGTACCCTGGGATGGCTGTTGCCCAGACTGATCGCGGGCGAGGTGCTGGTTTCTATTGTGCTCAACTTGCCCACGACGGGTCCATTGCTGCTGGGCGCCCTGGTGAACCAGGACATGTATCTCGCCGGCAGTTTCATGTTGATCCTGAGTACCCTGACGGTGATTGGCACACTGATCTCAGATATTTTGCTGGCATGGGTGGATCCACGCATCAGATACTCTTGATTGAGGGGATTAATCCGCCGGTTTCTAACACATCACAAAGTGACTTGATTTATGAGTATGGATACGACAATCAAGCGGTTGACAGGAAGGCTCAAGTTCTGGAAGCCTGAATCATCCAATGGGGAACTGGATGAAGATGCCAGAATTCTGGTAGCCTCTCAATGGCAACTGATGTGGTGGAAGTTTCGCAAGCACAAGGTGGCCAAGATTGCCGGAATAGTGCTTATTCTCTTCTATTCTGTAGCTGTTTTTTGCGAGTTCGTAGCACCACACGATCCGCACTCCCTTGACACGCGTTATATCCACGCACCGCCGCAACCCATCCGGTTTTTCGACGTAGAGGGAGGATTCCATTTCCGCCCCTTTGTATACAGCCATATCCAGCATCGGGACCCTCTGACGCTTCGTCTGGATTATGTCGAGGACCACTCTCGAATGTTACCGATCACTCTGTTTCCCAGGGGAGATACTTACTTTCTCTGGGACGTGTTTGAATCCAACCTCCACCTGTTCGGTCTGGAAAATGGCGAACGAATGCTGCTGATGGGCGCCGATCGAATGGGTAGGGACCTGCTTTCTCGTATTGCGTATGGCGCTCGCATATCCCTTTCGATCGGTCTAATAGGTATCTCGATCAGCTTTGTGCTGGGGTTGTTTATGGGTGGAGTCTCCGGGTATTTCGGTGGGCGAATAGATGATGTGATCCAGAGGATTATCGAG
>CAVOEZ010000377.1:0-5006 GCA_963694355.1 Latescibacteria bacterium UBA2968
TGTTAGCAGAAGATACTGGCGAACAGGATTGTTGAAGCTGAAATGAGGGATTCCATCCGAAGTGAGTCTGCCACGGGCTTCCTGAAAACCATCCCACGAGTGAAAATGGACGAGTGCGCGAAACTCCCCTGCGCCTTTCAAGTTCACCACTTTTTTTACATCCACGAGTCCCCCACGCTCAGCTTCGTCAGGGGCTTCAAGCAACAGCCAGGGAGCAAAGGGACTTGTCTGATTTCCTTCCCTGGAATAAAGCTGGATGTTGTTATCAGGCCTCAGCTCTGCAGCAAGTATCGTTAGCGGGGAGTCCATCTTTCACCTTTATTGCAGGGTAATAGTTACAGTTTTCGATCCGGGACCGACCAATATAGTGAAATTCTACCGTGTCTGGTAGGGCTTTCCCGTACGTGAAATTCAATTCCAGGGTTTCTGAATGAACAGACTCGATCCAGTTTCCAGTATGCTCGTATCCCCACCGACCCGCAGTTCAACTTCGGAAATTCTGAGGGGGGCAAGCTGGGCAATCCTGATCGTTGCTTGTGGGGTCGCCGTGGCCAGGGCCACTTCTCTTGCCTACAATTTTCCGGATAGACTTGCTCACGTGTTGACGGATCTTTCCATAGTTTCAATTCTTGCGGACGCGTGGGCCTTGGGACTCGCAGTATTTAGAAAGTCGACTCGTACCCCTCTAAGAATTCCGACAAAAACACCGCTGATTCTTGGCCCTCTGCATCTGGCCATTTGGTACTGGTCGGTGTATCTCGGTTCGTTCGAGGTTCTTTATGGGTTCGAGCGCTTGGATGATCTTGGTGGTGTTTACACCTTACGATGGGACGTCCTGTTGTTGCTGATTCTGCTTGCGGGCATTTCTGTTGTTACCACAGTTCTTCAGACCAGGTTGGTTGGCTGGGTGCTGGTGTCGGAAAATACAGCTGTGCCCGAATATCCGGTTCAGAGTGAATCCGTTTCAGAACCCGATATGCCTGCAGGTCCTGAACACGTTTATGAGGCGCAGGTTATTCTCAACAATCTTGGGTATGAGATAGGTGGCATCGATGGCATAGTTGGTGAGCCCACCAGGCAGGCATTGAAGCGATTTCAGGAATCTTGCGGACTGAATCCAACTGGTGATGTGACCATATTGACAATGATCGAACTCAGGAACAGATGGGCGGGTGAGGAATCACCTCCTCCCGGACAGTCTCTGCTTGCGGTTTCCAGTCACATCCTGAAACGCGTCCTTCTGAGGATCCCCAAGCTCTGGAGGAAGAAAAGTGATTCCTGAACCCTAGGTACCAAATGCAGAAAAGGGGGAAGGCGACAAGCCTTCCCCCTTTTCGTTTCCACCAAATTTTCGATTACCCATCCAGTCCAAGCGGCACCACGTTATTTGGCATTTTCATTTCGAATCTCTCATCCGGGAAGGGGGTATTGATCCTTCGTTCGATGACTCGAATCTCTATCCGCCCATCACTCTGAAAGATCTCGATCTTACGTGGCAGGATTACTCCGTCGACGTGTTCATAGTCCGACATCGTTCGCTGTGTAACCAACGTTCCTCCGGGGGCGTAAATCTGTTCCTTGAGCAGTGTGGCAGACTTTGCATCGAACCACATGTGGCGTGTCCATAGCGGCGCCATGATTTTAACGAACAGGCTATCGGTATGGCGCGTGAATTCGGTAACCCTGGGCAGGTCAGCCGGGGAAAGGTTGGGAAATCCCATAATTGCACTGAAGGGATCAAATGGGGACAGATTAACGCCGGTTACCGCAAAAAGCGTTTCTTCGATGTTTCCCTCGATGAACCGGTTATCTCTCGGCAAGTAGATCCTGATTGAGTCCCGGTCTGATCTGGCGGACATGATCCCTATATTCAGGAGCGTATCGTGTATATCGATTTTCAGCTGGTCCGGTGCGCGGTAGAAAATCACCGCCGCCCCTTTCTGCTTGACACCCTCGATTCTGAGGTGTATTCGCGCCCTGACACGCATTTCAGTCAAACTGTCAGTACGCGCCTGGATAATTTGAATCAGCCGGGAGGCATTCGGTACGGGTCCCGCAGGAGGAACACGGAGGGTGGCCACTGAACAACTGGATGCTGCGAGACAAATCATTAAGGCCAGGTGGCGCAGAGATAGCATTTGCGACATTCCTACCGTTCTCCGGAGGGATCAGAGGAATTCAGGGATTGAAGTTTGCCGCGAATGGTTTCGTTCTGTGGGGCAAATTCTGCGGCTCGGTTCCAGTGGTGGCGGGCCTTTAAAGTATCCCCCAACGCATGGGCGGCGTCTCCTGCGTGGTCATGAATGACGGAGAGGTTTTCGTGCATAAAATCGGTGGATCCACGGGTCCTCAACTTGCCAAGCCTGGCCTCTTCGAGTTCCAGGGCCTTCTGCAGATAGTTCAGGGCTTCGCTGTATCTTCTGCGCTGATAGTATACCCAGCCCATACTGTCTAAATATGCACCATTCTGAGGATCCCCTTTCAACGCACGCTCCACGTAGTCCTGTGCTTCGTTCAGGCGAATCCCTTTTTCAGCTAACATATAGCCCAGATAATTCAGGGCCTGGTGGTTTTCCGGGTCCATCGCGAGGAGTCTCAGAAATACATCAACACTCTCATCGAATCGGCCTGAACGTTCGTAGCTGTGCCCCAGTTCGTAAAGCGTCTCCTTTAGCAAGTTGGAATTCTCTTCCACCTTCTTTATCAGGCTTTCGAAAACCTCGATGGCTTCAGTCCAGGACTTCTCAAGTGTATAGGTCTTGCCCATAGACAGGAGATAGTGTAATCGTTCGGGCATGGCCACCGACGCCTGCCGGTACACTTCGCGTGACCGGGCAATCTGTCTGGTCGCGGTGTAGGCCCACCCCAGATCGGTGATAATTTGGGGGTAAAGCTGCGAGCCAGGTGGAGCTTCCTCAAAGAGCCGGTCGAGGATTTTGATCGCCTGGACCAGGTCTTGATCCCTGAGATAGGTTCGGGCAATTCCGAGCCAATATCTGGCGTTTGGATCCACGGTGAGCGCCAGTCGATAAGTTGCACGAGCCTCCTCCAGCTTGCCGTGGGAGAGCAGCAGCCCTGCCTTTTTTCCAAGCTTTTCGTGGTCTGAAGGAGATTTTTCCAGCAGGTGATCCAGGAGCCTAAGTGCCTGTTGCGACCGGATCTGGGCCAGGGTTCTATCTGTCTCTCGCCCCTGCGCAACCATGATGAATATGTCGGCAAGGCTTTCAACAAAGCTTGTATCGTACGGATCTTCCTTCAACAGGCTGTCCAGCGCAGCGGGTTGGTCATACACCGGAAGAAGCTGTCGCCAGAGGTTGCTTGTATTTCGTTCCACACGGTTCCCGAATTGGGACAGGCCAGCTCTGAAAACATTTCTGGCCTGGATCGTGTCACCGGCTGTGAGCGTCACCTCGCCCAGTCGAGTCCAGATTTGAGACTGGTCAGGATCATCCTGGAGTATGCGCTCATAGATGGGGATCGCACGTCCGGCCGCACGATGTCGCACATAGTTCTCTGCAACGAACAGGCGGTGGCGCGTGGTGAGCTCGGGAATTTCTGATATTCGCCCCAGGACTCGCAGGATGTCCGTTCTCCTGTTCTGAGCCTTGTATGTCTGGAGCAAGGGTGTATAGACACGTAAGTCATCGGGCGTGATCCGAGTCATGATTTCCAGTTGTTCAATTGCGGAAGCCGTGTCCCGGGTGCCCTCCATCAGGGTCTTGTAGAGCACCCAACGGTGCGTGGTATTCGTGGGGGACAGTTTAACAGCCTCTCTAGCCGGGATAACAGCGTCCTGATACTGATGCAGTGCAACGAGGTTTCTGGCGAGGGACCCGTGCAACGTCGATGAAGTGCTGTCAATGTTGATTGCTGCTCGGAGGGCCTGAATAGCGGCCCCTCGTTGGCCTTTCATTTCGAGCACTTTCGCATCGATGAAAAATGCCAGCGCCTCGGGAGGAAGCTCCTGTTTGACTTGAGCTTGAGGGGCCAATGTGGTTTTCATAGGGGCTGCACAGGCAGCAGCCGCCACCCAAAGCAACATCCATAGTGTGCGGGAACGAGCTGTCATGAACTCCTCGATGGACCAGAATGAACACGAATCGTACTATGCGAAGTCACGGGGTGCGGTCCGGACCTTTCTTCCACGTTTGGCGCCTGAAATGGTTGCCGATTCTGTTCTCGAATTCAGCGTTCCAGAATCAGTTTGCTGACTTCATTTTCTATCTGAATCGGGTAGTTCAGAGAAAAGCAGGCGGTGCAGTACTGATGGGTCGCATTGGGAGCAACGCTGAGCATGCCATCGAGTGAGAGATATCCCAGGCTGTCCACCCCTATCTGCTCACGAATGAATTCGACGGTCCGGTTGTTCGCGATGAGTTCCTTCTCGGTTTGAAAATCGATGCCGTAGAAGCAGGGCCCAATGATTGGCGGGCAACTCACCCGGACGTGGACCTGCCGGGCACCAGCTTCGCGGATCATTCTGACCAGGTGCTTGAGCGTGGTTCCCCTTACAATGGAATCTTCCACGACCACGACGCGCTTGCCCTTCAACACGCCCCTAACGGGATTGAATTTGAGCCTGACCTTTGCTGACCTGATGTCCTGGCCAGGTGCGATGAATGTTCTTCCCACGTAATGATTTCTGATGAGTCCTATTTCGTGCTTGATTCCCGATTGATGCGCAAATCCCAGAGCGGCGGTGTTGCTGGAGTCCGGTACAGAGATTACGATATCGGCATCGGCCGGGTGTTCAATCGCAAGCTGCTTCCCGAGCGAACGCCGTGTCTTGTCCACATTTTCGCCGAAGATGATACTGTCGGGTCTGGAAAAGTAGATGTATTCGAAAATGCAGAATGCGTGTTTGTCAGACTCCGTGGGTGTGAAGGTTCTCAAACCATTGCCATCGATTACAACAAGTTCCCCGGGTTCAATGTCCCGGATGTATCTGGCCGAAATAATGTCCAGTGCGCAGGACTCGGACGCTACGATCCAGGCGTCGCCCAACT
>CAVOEZ010000378.1:0-5002 GCA_963694355.1 Latescibacteria bacterium UBA2968
ATATCTGCTCCGACTGGTGATGAGCGTTTCGGCCACCTCAATTCATGGACCGTTCGAAGGGGTGGACACGACTGAGGCGGAGCTACATTTCCTGAGGGATAATTTAATGCCATCGTTAGATGGTCTAGGGATCGAATTGGACCTGCGGGGTAGGGCCGACATTGATCACCTGGTTTGGATGATGATGTCGAGATTCGGTCTCTGAATGTGTTGATGAATGGACCGTATTTCGCCAGCGAAATATGCTAATGCCTAGAAGGTCCGACATGGAACTGGATTATTGCGTGATTTGCGAAGTGTTTCCAGCCAAAAAGAACCGAGCTGTATGCAGTAATTGTGAGCGAGATATTAGTCGAGAAGGAAGAAATCTGATGGGACGTGATTGGGCGGGCTATGAGGTTAGGTCTGATATTCCAGAAGATGATTTCAGCTCGCCACCACAGGATTAAGAAAGAGACGGTCAATCGTGGGGTAGCGCCTTCTTAAGAAGGCTCCGCAGGCGACGAGACTGAGAACGGGACAATATAGCCCGAGTGCAGCGAAGGATTAATTTGGGGAATTTTATCCCAAGTGGGCTACGGCGGCGTCTTCTGCCTCTTCGACAAGTTCATTGATATTCGTCAGCGTCTCCTCCCGCCGGGGTTGAAGGAATAGAAAGACCACTTCTTGCACTGCCTTACCTGTCGCATTTTGGACCGCGAGGGCATATGAACCCGCCTTTAGCCTGTAACGGTCGACTGCATCTCCCGTTTCTGTGGCTTCCAATGCGTCGGTTTTGTAGTCCACCACTATTAGGCTTCCTTCCTCTTCAAACAGCAGGTCTATAAATCCCTCCAGCACGCCCTCACCCATTGGAACAGCGACCGGTACCTCTCTCCATAATCTGCCCGAGGCCACGGCTCTCCTGACCACATCGCTTTCAACGGCGACCCGGACGAGACTGGCTATCTCTTCAGATCTGTCTGGGATGCCCTCTGCGGCGGCCTGGGCGTGGGATGTTGCCTCTATGCCCCCTCCAGTCACAAGATCTATTGTCTGAAGAACGGAGTGAACGGCCCTTCCTATCGAAGTGCCACCCCGGCCTCGTTTCCAGGGCTCTTCGGATTGGGACTCTTCTTTTGCTATCTGGGCGAGTCTGGTAGCAGCAACCGACATTGGCCGACCCTGCTTCTCAAGAAGTAGTTTCCTGCGACTTATCCACTCGTCCCTTGATTCAAGCGAGTGACCTTCGGGCTCAACTACTTTCTTCTCGGGCTCGGCATATTTAGATGGATTTCCAACATGCTCCGGCACCTGTCCCCAGAGATCATCTTGACCATCCAGAAATTTGCCCATTTGGGCCGCAGCCGATTTTTCGTCCTTCTCCGTACGAAATACGCTCAGCACAAGATGATCGCGTGCCCTGGTTGTGGCAACGTACAGCAATCTGACGTACTCGTCCTCTCCCATTCTCCGTTCGTTGTCAGCCAGGCCTTCAAATCCGGGTGTCGTAAAACTTCTACCCTGGCCTATGCTGACTTCAGCCTTATTACCTTCACGATCAAAAAGAACGCCATCGGTACGGGCAGGGCGATCGGCATTGAGGCCTGTGAGAATGACCACTGGAAACTCCAGCCCCTTGGCAGCGTGTACTGTCATAATCCTGACAGCATCTTCGTCCCCCTCCGGAACAGGAACTTCAGTCACCCGAGCTCCCTCTGCCGACTGGCGCACTACCCATTCCAGAAAGGCCCTAAGAGAATTGCCTCCATCCTCTGACCAACCCTGAGGCTGTCGGGCATGAGTCTCCTGAGCCCGATCATCAGCTCAGTTGCCAGGTCTTCCGGCTCGACGTCTTCGCTTGCCTGAAGGATGTTCAAAGAGGGTGGACCTATGGGTGATATGACACTTCTCCAATATTTTGGTCAGATATTAATTGGGTACCGTGGTGTAATAAAGTAACAGAATGGGGATGATTTCTTAGCGGACAGTATCAACCCCTACAGTGAAAAGTTGGAACCAGATTTGCTTGGGCCGGCAGACAATCAGGCGCAGGGGGTAGTCACGGAAAATCGACACCTTGAATACCTAGGCCCCAATTATGCAATAAATCAGGATCAGTCTGAAGCACAGGTTAAAGAAGAAATGGCGGCAAACGCACCGCCCAAGACCGGGAACGATACCAGGTCTGATGAAAAAAGCTAATTACGAAGCCGCTCCTGCAAGAGAAGAGGGGGCTACCAAGCGCCCGATAGGCGAATGGGAAGCGATGATGATAAGTATATATGACATGGTTAGGGCCGCTAACAGTGCAGAATAATCATATATGGCAATTGCGTAGGTGATCCCAAAACCATCGTTTTGGAGTGGTAGAGACGTGGGAGGGTGGAAGCACACTGTGAAACATTTCTGAGTCGACCCCACTCAGCAACCGAGTTGCTCCGGGTCGAAATGTTGGCGGCGTGACCGTGCCACTTATTTCCTAATTTGCTTCGTATTTACGCTGGCTGGCATTCTCTATTTTGAAAGTCTACTGTTTTCGGCATCTAGCCTGAATTGTTCCAGTTCTTCCCAACGTGCGTAGGCCTCAGCCAAAAGCCTTTCAAATTCTTGGAGTCTATCATTCATGGCAACAATGTCAGCCTTGTCCTTTTTGTAGAGTCCTGGATCTCCCATGGCCTGGAACAACTTCTGCTGTTCCCTTTCGAAGTGCTCAATGGTCTGGGGCAGTGCATCCAGTTCCTTTTGCTGGTTGAACCCGAATTTTAGCATTGCCCTAGGTGCCTGAGCGGGTTGGGCGCCTTTCTTGCTGGCAGATGCCCTACTCGGTTTTGCTTCCTGGGGGCGCTGACGCAGCCAGTCGTCATAGCCACCCACGTACTCGTTCACGACGGAGCCGCCTTCAATAACGATGGTGCTCGTTACGATGTTGTTGATGAACGTTCTATCATGGCTGACGATGAGAATCGTTCCTGCGTAGTTGATCAAGAGGTCTTCAAGGAGGTCAAGGGTCTCGATATCAAGGTCGTTGGTTGGTTCATCCAACACGAGCAGATTGGAGGGCTGGGTGAAGAGACGGGCGAGCATGAGGCGCTTGCGCTCCCCACCGGAAAGAATAGAAACAAGAGAGCGAGCTTGATCCGCAGAAAAGAGAAAATCTTGCAGATAGCCAATAATGTGACGAGTTTTCCCGTTAACGATGACTGTATCATTGCCGTCGCCGACGTTTTCTATGGCAGTCTTGTTTTCGTCCAATTGCTCAAGTAGTTGGTCGGAGTAGCTGATTTGCAAATTAGTGCCGAGGCGGATTGTTCCAGTAACAGGACTGAGCATACCAAGAAGAAGCCGCAAGAGGGTTGTCTTGCCGCTTCCGTTAGGGCCCAGAATTCCAATCCTATCGCCCTTCAGAATCGTGGCGGAGAATCTTGAGATTACCTGAGTATCGCCATAGTTAAATCCAATATTGTCTGCCTCTGCCACCAATGTTCCGGAACGCTCGGCTTCGTGGGCTTCCATCTTCACCTTCCCGGGCCGATCCCGTCTGGCCATGCGCATCTCGCGCATTGTTTCCAGTTCCCTCACGCGTCCCTCGTTGCGCGTCCCCCTCGCCTTGATACCTCCCCGAATCCAATATTCTTCCTGTCGCAGTTTCCTATCGAACAAGGCGTTTTTCGTCTCCTCTGCCTCGCGGTTGGCGCTTCGCCGCGCCAGGAACGTCTCATAGTCGCAGGTCTGGTCAAACAGCTCGCCCCGATCAATGTCCACTATGCGGGTAGCGATTCTCTGCAAGAACATCCGGTCGTGGGTAACGAAGATCAAGGCGCCCGTAAACCGAACCATCATCTGTTCCAGTTCCATGATGGAATCAATATCCATGTGGTTAGTCGGTTCATCAAGTAGGAGGATATCCGGCTCGCCAACAAGCGCCCTCTTCAAGAGCACTTGACGTTTTAGGCCAGTGGAAAGAGAACTGAAATCGCGGCCAGCATCCACCCCAAGTTGAGAGAGGCTTTTGCTGACCTGTTCCCTCTTGTACCAAACTCCTTCCATATCAAGGTTGTGGTGAATGAGTTCCAATTCTTCCTGTATAGGCAGCGTGCCTTCAGTTAGCAACCTGGCGCTTGGGGATGGATTCCGTGTGATCCGGTCAACGTATTCTCTGCTTCCGCTGGCGACTACATCAAACACGGTTCCGGGCAACTCATGGGGCACATCTTGTGAAAGATAGGCGGAGTGTACGCCCTTTTGAACTGAAACAGCGCCGGAGTCTGGTTTGATGCTTCCAGCTATCATCCGTAGCAGCGTTGATTTCCCCGACCCGTTCCTGCCAACCAGGCCAACCTTTTCTCCTCGCTCAACGGTTAAGCTGACCCCCTCAAAGAGTGAGACGCTATTAAAAGCAAGGGATATTCCTTGCATACTTATGAAGGCCATAAAGGGAAGTTACCTCGCCACTAATATTTTCTTAACGCGACCCAATTGACCGCTTTCCAGCCGCAATTTTATTCCATGCCCGAAGGGATATTTTGAAGACAGGACAACCCCGCTCTGACGAAATTCAAAACCAGATCCTTTAGGAGCCAGGGAATATGGTGAGTGTCTAGCTTCAAAATTGGGATTAGCGGATATATGTTAGGCTTCAGGATCGTCCACTGTGAAGGGCCAGAACGGGAACTTATGAGGCTTGGCTATCAGCCCAGAACTTCATAAATAGGCGCTTTTTCTGCAATTCTTTTTATACTAACTCTTCAACAATTGATCGCAGATTTTTTTGCGGAGAGGTCAGCATACTCCTCGTGGGAAATCTCGTCTAAGGAAGGTACTCGCAATGCAAAATCAACCGACTGTCAGTACTGACACTATAACAAAACTGGAGTATGCCGTTAATTCGTCATTCGCTATGTACGCTGGGATGAAGCTTGATGTATTTAGCCCTTTGAAAGATGGCCCGAGGGCTGTATAGGAGGTGGCTGAAGCGTTAGAGGTAAAGCCGACCAGACTGCGTAGTCTTCTTTACGCTTTA
>CAVOEZ010000379.1:0-4992 GCA_963694355.1 Latescibacteria bacterium UBA2968
ATTTTGTAATAACAACATCCGCGTGTGAACGCGGATAGTAGGAAGTAACGATTGCCGCGATTTTTTTTCGTGTCGCCACGATGCCCTCGATCACAAGTATGTCAGTTCAGTGCGCGAATTCCAATGGTATATGCGCGCTGCGGATTCAGATGGGTAAGACGATCGACCTCGATATCCGTCAGCCCCTTCTTCTTCAGCGCTGGCAAAAACTGGTTGAATACAGTATCGAACCCCCGGAAGGCACCCCCGTCCGGTTCACCGGGTCTGAACCATCCGGCATCGTGTGAGATCAGCACCTGGTCCAGGTGACCGTGTCGCTTCATTTCGACCACGAGTTCAACGTGACGATCGAGGGTATTCGGCCCCACACCGTCGAACTCGATCCATGCGCCCTGCTCGGCTGCTCTGACATGGTATTCGGTGTCCTTTTCACTTTGGGCGTGAACCCAGATCCAGGCGCTGGGGTGGACACCTTCCTCAGCCAAAACGGCCAGTTCTTCCATAGCCGGAAGGCCCGGGCCCGTGTGAACCGCAATGGTCAGCCCTGTTTTGAGGTGCGTCCTCGCGGCCGCACGAACCAGTTTTTTGTCGATATCTGAAAGCGGTCCATTGTCCACACCGATCTTCATGAACCCGGGCCGCACCTCGGACTTGTCGATCCCCTCTTCCCATTCCCGGGTCCATGCATCCGCAAGTTGATCCACAGATGCCTCATATGCATGCGCGGGAATGAACTTGTCCTTGGCCGCCCCATAAAACCCTGTGTTGGTGAGGAAATGCAGACCGGTAATCTCAGTGAGTCTTTTCAGCAATACGGGATCGCGTCCGAGGAAATCCGGAGTACACTCAACCAGAGTTTCGCAGCCCAGCGACTTCGCCTGATTCAGGTAGGGCGTCACAACGCGGATTACGTCTTCTTGTTCATAACGATCCGGACTGATCTTGTCCGCACCAATGAAATCCACCAGCACGTGTTCGTGAGGCAACACGAATCCAAGATCCGCTGCGGGCCTGGCGCCCGCGACAGTCATAACTTCTGCATCCTCACCCAACTTTCCCTCCTTGCTGCCCAGCACGTTTCCTGCTCCTGCCAAAAGACCTCCGGCGGCAACTGCAGCGCTTTCCAGAAATGTCCTTCTGTTCATTTGACACTCTTTTCAGCAAGATCGACGGCCTGCCAACACCTGAATGCGAAACACGAAAACAGTCGAAAAATCGAGGCTCAAAATATCGGCATCCCCCTACATCCTGTCAAGATGAAACCGGAGAGTTACCAGGGGGCAATGCGCTTGATTTTGCGCCACACTTGCTCTATTTTGCGTCATCGCTGACCAGCGGGCAAATACAGCGATGAATCCAGTGCAATCTTTTGATCATACAGCACGCGGATTTCGGACGGGAATACGACGTGACGGGAGAGGAGTGTTCGGAGGTGGCATACACATCGATAAGACCGTGGCTGCTTGAAGAACTGAGATCGATACGGAGTAGTGGTCTCTACAAAGCCGAGAAACAGATCGCCGGTCCACAGAACGCAGAAATCGAAACCGACGAAGGTGGGTCGATCAACTTCTGCGCGAACAATTATCTTGGATTGGCAAACCACCCTGAAATCATCGAGGCTGCAGCGGAAGGCCTGAAAACCCACGGCTACGGCATGGCTTCCGTGCGTTTCATCTGTGGCACACAGGATATTCACAGGAATCTCGAGAAACGCCTCTCCGAATTCCTGCAAATGGACGACACCATCCTATATACTTCATGTTTCGATGCCAATGGCGGACTCTTCGAAACCCTGTTGCAGGCCGAGGATGCCATCATCAGTGATGGACTGAATCACGCCAGCATAATCGACGGAATTCGACTTTCCCGAGCCCAACGACATATCTACAAGCACGGAGACATGGTCGACCTCGAATCTCGCCTGTCCGAAAGCGCAGAAGCCCGGTTTCGACTCATTGTGACAGATGGGGTATTCTCCATGCAAGGAGATCTCGCACCACTGGACACCATCTGCGATCTTGCTGAGAAACACGATGCCCTTGTCATGGTCGATGATTCTCACGCCACTGGGTTTATGGGTCCAACCGGCAGAGGAACACCAGAGCACTTCGAGGTGGAAGACAGGGTAGACATTGTAACCAGCACTCTGGGAAAAGCGCTGGGTGGCGCCTCGGGCGGTTTCACCTCCGCACGGCAGGAAATCGTAGACTTTCTGAGACAACGATCACGACCTTACCTCTTTTCGAATACACTCGCCCCCCCCATTGTTTCCGCTTCGCTCAAAGCGCTCGAACTGACGCAACGCAGTCCTGATCTTCGAGAAAAGCTGATGCAAAACACCCGACAATTCCGGGACGGGATGACGTCCCTGGGATTTCGTATCGCCAGAGGCATCCACCCGATCGTGCCGATCATGCTCGGGGACGAACAGCGGACGGTGGAGATGGCTGGCCAGATGTTCCAGCAGGGGATTTATGTGGTGGGATTCAGTTACCCTGTCGTACCACGCGGAGAAGCCAGAATCAGGGTTCAGCTGTCCGCGGCCCACAGCAGGGAGCAAATCGACCGCGCCCTGAATACCTTCGAGCAAGTTGGCAAGCGGCTGGGCATTATTTCCAGTTGAAGAAAAAACATTTGAAAAGGACCTGACATGGCAGAAATACTACCACTTGACAATCGAACGGCAATCGTAACAGGAGCAGGCCAGGGAATGGGCAGGGCCATTTCTCAAGCTCTGGCCGATTTGGGCGCACAGGTCGTTGTCAACGACCTCGATGAGGAAGCGGCCCAGGAAACGGTCAAGAAGATCAGAACGAACCGTCATCGCGCCGCGGCATTCCAGACGGACGTCACGGATGCCCCGGGTGTCCAGGCAATGGTCGACTGGACGGCGGATACATTTGGGGGAGTTCACATACTGGTTAACAATGCCGGAGTCCTATATTCGACCTCTGTTGCTGAAACCGATGAGGAGGAATGGGACCGGGTGATTGCGGTAAACCTGAAGGGCCCATTCCTTTGCTCCAAAGCCGTACTGCCGCATATGCGCCCCTCCGGATGGGGAAGAATCATCAATATCTCGTCAACGGCTGGCAAATCCGTCAGTACGATTGGCGGCGCCCACTACACTGCGTCCAAAGCGGGTGTGCTTGGATTCACCCGGCATCTCGCCAAAGAGGTCGCCTCCGATGGCATCACAGTCAACGCAGTTTGCCCTGGACTGATCGACACAGAAATGGTTCGAGAAACAATCGACAAGGAAACGACACGAGCATATGCGGACAGCTTTCCTGTTTCCCGGCTCGGAAAACCCGAGGAAGTAGCCGATCTGGTGGCCTTTCTCGCCTCCGAGAAGGCCGCCTATATCACCGGAGCGTCTCTCGACATCAATGGCGGCGACCTGACCATTTGATCGCGCCGCTGGAGCTGCAATGAAAATCAAAGACGTCAAAACGTTTATCGTGCATCCGGGGACGGCCAAAAACTGGTTATTCGTCAAACTTGAAACAGACGAAGGTCTTCATGGATGGGGTGAAGCCTACACCCAGCACGACAGGGATTTATCCATAGAAGCCCACCTGAAGAGCCTCACCCGATATCTCGTCGGACGGAACCCTCTGGATATCAAGCATTTTACCTACATGGCATATACAGATTTCGGCAGCAAGCGTGGATCCATGGATCTGTACAGTGCCATCAGCGCCATCGAACAGGCGATGTGGGACATAGCGGGCAAGGCGGCAGGACAGCCCGTATACAATCTACTGGGGGGGAAATGCCGGGATCGGGTCAAGGTCTATGCCAATGGATGGGGCAGCTGGTACGATCCTGGAAAGCGGCTTGAACAGCTTGGCCAAAGCGCCCGGGCCGTAGTCGATAAAGGATTTAGGGCACTAAAATTCGATCCTTTCCCGGGTCCATGGCGAACCATCATCGACAGGAAAGATGAGCAGGAAGCGGTCGACCGTGTGGCGGCTGTCCGAGATGCGGTTGGACCCGATGTGGACATTCTGGTAGAAGTACATCGACGGCTGTCGCCAGCACACGCTGTTCGTGTTGCCCGGTTGATGGAACACCTCGACCCATTCTGGTATGAAGAACCGGTGTCCTCAAGGGATCTGAATGCGCTGGCTGAGGCCCGTTCTAAAATCCGCATTCCGGTGGTTACGGGGGAGGAACTATACACAAAGAACGAATTCCGGGACGTATTCGAGAAACGGGCAGCGGACATCATCAATCCTGACGTCTGCAACTGCGGGGGTATTCTTGAACTAAGAGAAATCGCTGCAATGGCCGAGGCCTATCACGTGGCGGTCTCTCCACATAACTACAACAGCACGACCGTTGGCCTGGCGGCAACGGTTCAGGCCACGGCGGGCATGCCCAATTTCCTGATCACGGAATACTTCGTAAATTTCGAAGCGGTCAGCAACGAAATCGCCATCGATCCCATCAAGGTCGAAGATGGCTACATTACTTTGAGTGAAGTCCCTGGGCTGGGAATCGACCTCAATGAAGAAGCGCTCCTGGAACGGCCCTTCAAAGAGTTCCCCGCACGCAACCTGAGGGTACCCGGAGATGAAGGACCCTGAAAAATGCACTTGCACGCTTACACCTGATTTGACCGGAAAACACATACCTTGAAAATTCTCCTGTTCATCGGCATCGGCGGATTCGCAGGTGCGATACTCAGATACCTCTTGAACGGCTATGCACATCAGTGGGCCAGAACGAGCGAGTTCCCCTACGGTACCCTCCTGGTAAATATTCTGGGATGTCTCCTTATCGGATTTCTGACTGTTCTGGTGGATTCTCATGGCACGCTCACCTCGGAATCTCGTGCCTTCCTGTTCGTAGGTCTTCTCGGCAGCTTGACCACATACTCTACATTCGGCAATGAAACAGTGAACCTGCTGCGAAACGGAGCTTCAACCGCAGCACTCCTGAACGTCTCCATCCACCTTGTCATGGGGCTGGCGGCAGTATGGT
>CAVOEZ010000380.1:0-4976 GCA_963694355.1 Latescibacteria bacterium UBA2968
GGACCTGGTTTGCCTGAGTTTTGTCGTTTGGATTGCCAGCGGAATCTATATGTGGTGGTTGCTTGGACATACGCGGGCTTGGGGTTGGGTTGCACTCCTATCCGGCGTAGTCACGTTCATCGTTTTTCTACTCAATCTGTGAGGAGCAAGTACTATGATCCTTGAGCAATACTACCTGGGCTGTCTCGCCCACGCCTCGTACTTAGCTGGGTGATGAGGAAACCGGAACAGGCGTTGTTGTGGATCCACAGCGAGATATCGACCGGTACCTGGAAGAAGCCTCCAGACTCGGTCTCGAGATTAAATACGTCTTCCTTTCCCACTTTCACGCGGATTTCCTGGCCGGTCATCTGGAACTGAGAGATCGTGTGGGTGCCAAGATCTGTTTGGGGGACAAGGCAGAGGCCGAATACGAAATCACGTCGTTCGAGGACGGTGAAGAATTGTCTTTTGGAAATGTGAAACTGAAGATTCTCCACACGCCTGGTCACTCTCCCGAGTCCGTATGTATTGTTGTCTACGATCTTGCCCGGGACGCGGAACAGCCCCACGCAGTGCTGACAGGGGATACGTTGTTCATCGGAGATGTCGGTCGCCCCGACTTGCGAGCCTCTCTGGGCTGGACCGCCCAAGATCTCGGCGCTCTCCTCTATGATTCTCTCCATGAGAAGGTGATGAAACTGCCTGATGACACGCTCCTGTATCCTACACACGGGGCAGGTTCGATGTGTGGGAAGCACCTGAGTGAGGAAACCGTTTCGACAATTGGTGTGCAGCGTGAGTACAACTATGCGCTTCAGCCGATGTCGAAGCAGGCTTTCATAGAGATTGTGACAGCAGATCAATCGGACGCACCCGAGTATTTCACGTATGACGCGGTCCTGAATACCAAGGAACACGCAACTCTGGAAGAGACTCTGGAGAAAAACCTGAAGCCCCTGGAAATGGAAGCGGCTCTTGAACAGATTGGAAAGGGTGCCCGAATTCTCGACGTGCGGGAACCAGCCGATTTCGAGGGGGCCCACCTGGAGGGAAGCTTGAGTATCGCTCTCGACGGCAAGTACGCCACCTGGGCGGGAACCTTACTCACCCCCGAGGAGCAAATCGTGATTGTTGCGGAGCCCGGACGGGAGGAAGAGGCCGCTGTTCGCCTGGGGAGAATTGGATTCGATAATGTGGCAGGATATCTCCAGGGTGGGATGCAGGTGCTGGCAGCGCGGCAAGATCTGGTGGTGCGATCGGAACGAATCGCGGCCGCAAATCTGGCAGAGCAATTGGGCACGGACGATCCCCCGGTGGTCCTGGATGTGCGGACGGAAAATGAATGGGCAGAGGAACATATAGGCGGCAGCGTAAACATTCCTCTTAACCATTTGAAGGAACGTTTGGATGAACTGCCGGATTCCCGCAAAGTGGCAGTCCACTGCGCATCCGGATACCGCTCCTGTGTGGCTCTGAGTCTGCTCGAGCCGAAACTTGGGAATGCCGTGATGAATCTCGTTGGGGGATTGGCCGCCTGGGAGGCTGCGGGACTCCAAACGGTGAGTAGTGCTGGGACATCTTGAGGTTTCGTGAAGATTTCGAAAGCTCTGGTCGCTTCGGCTTTCGTCGGCCCATATACCAGCCAAGTGAGCGTGCTCGTGGTACGTAGCAGCTCACTGTGTAGAGTATGTTCGAGGCCCCGGTAGTCACTGTGATAACCCTTGTCGTAATAGCCCCCGTACGGTCGAGTAGCTCGCGTAGCGGGCGTATCGAGATCCCGGCGATCCCGATGAAACATGTTGAGCTCATAATAGGCGGACAGCTCTGAACCAAATAGGAGGAGTGCAATGGCAGACGCAGTAGTTGGCATCATAATGGGCAGCAAATCCGACGAACCAACGATGCAGAAGGCAGCGGCAATCCTGGACGAACTCGGGATCGCATACGATATGACGGTGTGTTCCGCGCATCGCAATCCCGCACGAACAACCGAATATGCGAATACTGCAAAAGAGCGCGGGCTCAAGGTGATCATCGCCGGCGCCGGACTCGCCGCGGCACTTCCCGGAGTGCTGGCGGCACATACGACCTTGCCAATCATTGGAGTGCCCATCGCATCGGGTGCATTGAATGGACTCGACGCGCTCTACGCGATCGTGCAGATGCCACCAGGTGTCCCCGTGGCGTGCGTAGGAATCGACAATGCACGGAATGCCGCGGTGCTCGCAGCTCAGATTCTAGCCCTGGGTGATGAGGATACTAGAGGAAGTCTTGAAGCGTACAAGAGGAAGCTAGCGGAGGGTTGATGGTAGACAATCCCTTTTTCGCCGATGTCGATCCTGTTCCCTATGTGCATTCTCCCGACATTTCTCCGGATGGGACGTTTATCCTGTTCGTGTACGCGGGAGATGTTTGGCGTGTAGAGGCAGATGGGGGCCGGGCTCACCCTGTGACGACGGGTCCGGGCTACGACCGTAGTCCCCGTGTTTCACCGGATGGAACCAGAGTCGCGTTCACGTCCAACAGAACCGGAAACGGGGATATCTACGTCCTGGATCTGAAATCCGGAAATCTGAAGAGGCTGACTTACTTCGATGGTGGGAACAGCCTTGGAGGGTGGTCTCCGGACGGTAAATGGCTTTTGTTTTCGTCGCGACGTGACGGTCTCAGCGGCGGAATCTTCAAGGTTCATCTGGACGGTGGGACACCCATAGAAGTGTTCAGCGATCCCAGGGAGTCTCAGAGCCAATCTGTGTTTTCACCAGATGGGAATCGAATAGCATTCGTGAACGATGCTTCTCCCTTCTGGCGTCGGGGACCGCTTCCAATGCCCTCGTCCATCTGGACGCTGGCTGCCGAACCTGGTAGTGATGATTTCGAGCGTGTGACTTCGTACGCCGGCCGTAATGTGAATCCTGTCTGGTCTGTCGAGGACAGGATTTTCTACATTTCTGATGAAGGGGGGACGGAGAATGTCCGGGTTGCGGAACTGGACGGTTCCGGTGTGAAACCCATCACAACCTTCGAGGAAGGACGGTGTCTGGGAATCAGCGCTTCAGCGGATGGCCGATGGATTGTCCTTGACCGAATGGCCGAGATCTGGCGACACGATCTACAGAGCGGCGAAACGTCGAAACTGGATATCGGACTCGTTCCCGACCAGAAGGTAGGGTCAAGTGTCCATCGTGTGTTTTCCAGTGGGTTGGATGACGAGTTTCATCTGTCGCCTGACGGGAAGAAGGTGCTCTTCGGGGTTCACGGCGAGCTGTTCGCTGCTCCCTCGGAGTATGAAGAGACTTACGACGCTATTCGCGTGACGGACTCTCCCTTCAGGGAACAGAACGCCACCTGGCACCCGGAAAGTGTCGCTGTGGCATACCTTTCTGACCGATTCGGAGATAACGAGGTCCTGGAGTACCAATTCTCCACACGTCGGGAAAATCGCCTGACTGATGACCAGGAAGCCCAGAAACACTGCCCTCGTTACTCTCCAGACGGCAAGTGGATCGCGTACGTTCACAACAACGAGGAGATTCGTCTCATCGAGCGAGAGACCGGTAAGGTCACCGAATGGGTGAAGGGTGCACTTTTCACATTTTTCGCTTCTTCGCACGCTTTCGCCTGGTCGCCCGACAGCAAATGGATCGTGTTTGCCGGTAAGGATGAGAATTTCTTTACGAATCTATATGTGCAGGCCCTGGGAGAGTCGGAATCTCACCAATTGACTTTTCTGAGTCAGATCGGTTCGCACCTGCCCCTTTGGGCCCCAAACGGCGAATTCATCATCTTCACGACACAGCAGTACCGAACCCAGGGACAGATCGCGAGGGTGGATCTGAATCCTGTACCACCTGTTTTTAAAGAAGATGACTTTGATAAGCTGTTCGAGGAAGAGAGTGAAGAGGAAGATGAGGTCGCAGAATCAGATTCCGAGGATGGGAAGGAGAAGAAGAAGGAAGAGAAAAAAGAGATCGAGCCGGTCGAGATCGACTTCGAGGGCCTGAAGCGTCGGTTGCGCCTTCTTACACCGGGTGAATACAACGCAGCCGCTATGGCGATTAGTCCTGACAGCAAAACGCTCGTTTTCCGAGGTGCGCTTTCGGGGAAACCCAATTTGTGGCGGATTTCACTCGAGGAATCGAAGCAGAACGATCCACCGAAGAGAGTAACGGATACGAAGGGTGAAAAGAGTTGGGTGCATTTCTCCAAAAACGGAAAAAAGCTCTACTACCTGGATGGGGGAGCGATCACTTACCGTGAGTTTCCTGAAGGGAAGACCAAGAAGCTCAGGGTCCGTGCGGAAATGGATGTGGATTTCCATATCGAGAAACGCCAGGTCTACAAAGAGGCCTGGACGTTGATTCGAGATTACTTTTACGATCCCGAGCACCACGGTGCAGACTGGAATCAGGTCAGGGAACGCTATCTCCCCCTCGTTGCAGGTGTTCAGCTGCAGTCAGACCTTCAGGATATTCTCAATCTGATGGTTGGAGAACTCAACGGTTCACACCTGGGTGCTTCCGGTTCCGGCCGATCCGTCCGGGATGGCTATTTGGGACTCAGGTTTGATCCCAAGGAATTGGCACAGGGGCGATATGTCGTAGATCGAATCCTGCGTGACAGTCCCTGTTCGCTGATCGAGGAACCGATCCTTCAGGGGGATCGCCTCTTAGACCTGGATGGTATGGTGCTTGACGCCAGGGCCAACTTGTGGGAGGCGCTCAAACACAAGCCTGGGAAGAAGATCAAGGTGGGATTGGTAACTGGAGAGAGTGAGAGACGGGAGGTCGATGTAAGGCCTTTGGGGGGCGGAGCAATATCGAATCTGGCTTACAGGGATTGGGTGTACGAGCAAACGGAATATGTGGATAGAATCAGTGAGGGGCGGTTGGGTTACGTCCACATCAAGGCGATGGGACTCGAGGACTTGCATCAGTTTCTTATCGATCTCGATACGGAGGCCCACAGTAAAGAAGGTGTGGTCGTGGATGTGA
>CAVOEZ010000381.1:0-4973 GCA_963694355.1 Latescibacteria bacterium UBA2968
ATTCATCAATTTGCCAAGTTTTCCCAGCTCCTTCCTTGCGTATTTAAGGTATCCCGGTCCTGCAACGGTGCGCTCCCGGCCATCTTCCTCCGGATCTCCGGTGGGGAGTCGTGCGCCCGCAGGCCTGGCCTCCGGCCGATGCTCAACGCTGGAGAATGAAATTTCATCCTGCAGAACCAGATAGACTTCTTTGTAAATCCTTTTGAGTTGACGGATGTTTCTCGCACGCAGTACCGCCACATAGACCTTGTAGAATTCCCGATGACGAAGATGGAAGCTTATGAGCTCCGGGTCGTCGATTCTAACGGTCCGGACCAGTCGGTCCAGATTCGTATCCAGGAGATCCGCCTGATCCTCGTCGCGAGTATCATATTCCAGCATCGCCTGTTCGGTGGCTTCTATGAGTTCCGACAGCCGGCCGCCGGGACCGTGTTTTTTAAGTTTCCTGATGATTCCTTTCCACTGGACCTCGTAGAACTGTGCAAGAGCTTTGACATGCTTCTCATGCAGATCCTCGAAAACATCCTCAGACAGCTCCCGTTCGGCCTCGTAGACACGGTCTGTAAGGAGGTCATTGAGATTATCGAGCACAAGATCGAGTTCTCCAGAACGGAATACATCCCGAACTTCCGTATGTGTAACCAAAACATAATCGATGGCATAGTTGGCGAGAATATCCACAATGGCATCATTCTTGTGCTTCATTCTCACGCGCATCAAGTTGGGAAACACAACCTGCGGCACCGGTCGATAGGAGGAGTCGAACTCGAAGTCGATCTCCGCGAGTAGCGCTTCTGCCCGCGCTTCCAACGTATTGTGGGAGGACACATCTATCCCAAGGGTTTCCGCAAGCGAGTTGATCAGCCTCTGACATTCTCTTTTTGCGAGCACATTTTCGGTCAGGAGATGTCGCAGACGGTCTTCCCGATCAGCAACCTGAGGCAATCCCGCCATCAAAGACTTGATTCGGCCCCGGTCAACCGTACCGACTTCCTCGATGCGATCACCGGTAATGGTGAAGGGCTTGCAGTAAGGTTTCAACGGGGGAAACAGATGGAGTCTCGCCTCTTCGATGTGTTCAAGATAGAGTGATCTGTCAGGCATCTTCGTACTTTGCTTGAGCAGATACAGATAGTAGATCTCCACATCCTGTGTGTCCGTCATATCCACAGGGGATCCCGCCATGAATTCTCTGAGTCGGAGCAGCAGCGCACGTCTGGATATCTGCTTTTCCAGCCAGACGAAGTGTTCGAGGAATCTCGCATTCTCCTTTGCCACCAGGGTCATGAAATCTGGATCCGCGAACAGATTCTTCTGGACCGCCATCTGCAGGAAGTGGTTGCGGGAACCCTCTGCGGCACCCTCGACCAGTTCCGCCAGACGCTCCATCTCGCTCAGGTCGACATACAGTTCAGATATCTGGTTGTAGAAAACAATGGTCCTTCGTTTATCCCAGACAGATGGTCCACTTCCCGAAGATCGTTTCGCCCGATATAGTGGCCCAGCATAGCCAGTTGCGACATATCACGCAGTTGGAAGTTCGATCCGTACACGTTCTGCAGCCGACCCTGGAGACGCGCAAACTCCATTTCGGTGGCCGAGTCGTGGCGCTCGAACATTCGGCGCACGAATCCCTCGAACTCCGCTTCACTCCCCAGTCGTGCAATCACCTCACCCAAAGCAGGTGGCCCGATGGCATCCAGCGCCCATTCTACCAGACTGCGATTCCGACACAGATAGGGGGTCAGAAGCAGGTCGATCAGAACACCCACGGCAGGAACCATACGGTGTGTGCCTACAAAATGAACTGCAGTCTCCTGCACTCCGGGTTCACGACTCTTCAGATTCTGCAGGATCAATTCGGTAATTCTGCTGGACCTGCCCGGATCTATGAAACCAACCGCAATTCTCTGGGTCGCCACGCCGTCGTGCGTAAAGATCCACTCCATCATTTCAGGAAGAATCCGGTCTTCCTCCAGGAGCAATTGGAGAATTCTCTGCCTGATTGTGGTCCAGCCAATGTGTTCATGCTTACCCCGACTCCTACTGCCCACAATTCTGGCCTTGCCATGAGCATTGGCTCTTTCCCATGCACCCCGATTCCGGTTACAGAACGCGACAGTCAAGGCGTGAATCGTTTCGTCGAGGTTTCCCCTCAGGAATTCGGTCAGCCGATCCACAACAGCCTGCGAATTGCTCTGAAGGCAAAGAATCATGATTCGGATGATCCTTGCCTTCACAGCTACCCTGCGCTCTTTCTGAAAGACTTCCTCTAGAAACCGAAGTGCATTTACCTGAGCGTGCTCATCACCGCCTCGTTCCACCACCTCCTGGGCGCGAGGAATCAGTGCCTGGAGCGGACGGACGTCGGCCAGATTCGAGACGAAGCGCACCAGGGATACGGTAAGATCCCTCAGTACCTGAGGAACCTGATCCAGGCGAATGCATCTGGCGTAGGCCTCCACCACTGAGTTCAGTAACCTGGGGTCGCCGATGCGAGGCGTTATCGCGGAAAGATGCATCAATGCCGGCACCATCTTGGGTCCCGGCCTGGAATGGATATGTCGTGCCAGTTTGACTTTGGTCTCGAGGAGTTCTTCCGTGAGTGGAACCTGTTTTCGAACCCCCGTCAGATTCCCAATCGGCTCGTCACCATAGACCGCTCTGAGTTCGAGACCCGTGGGATCGTACGACAGCACGCGTTCTACCGTGGAAATCATCCAGTTGGCCTGATCGAACAGATCCCGTATGCGGAGATGCTCATGAGCCGTGTGGGGGTATCGACTGCAGGAACAGAAGTCCACCACCAGCGCGCCCAGGGGCGACAGGCAAATGGTATCGCCGCCCACATACCCGTCCTCGGCAAAAAGGAGCGTGGGATCGATTCCGCAGTCCTGTGCAGCTTCACGAACAAGATGAACGAAAGGGTGTGCGGGTGGCATGTGGAGAACCGCCAGATGGGCGCTCTCATCCTGCCCGACCCTCACCGGCGGGTCCATGCTTACAACCAGGTGGATTGAATTCAGAATGCTGGCAGGCACCTGCTTGACGCCCCTGTATCCCAGCTCCTCCTGTACGGTAAAAAGCACACGGAGCTCTCCGTGCGGCAAACCTGCACTGTAGATGTAGTCAAGGGTAGAAAGGATCGAGGCGATGCCAGCTTTATCGTCGGCGCCGAGGCTGGTTTGCCCATTTGTCCGAATCTCGCCAGAGGCGCAGAACACAGGTCTTACCGATGTGCCGTTCCCTGGATAGACACAGTCCATGTGGGCGGTAAAAAGCAGATTGGGAGCGTGTTCATCAGTTGATGGCGAGTGCCCCATCAGATTTCCGAAACTGTCGCGGCTGATGCCCTGGTAGCCCAGCCTCTGGAGCTTTCCTTCGAGATAGTCTGCAACTTGTTCTTCTTTACCGGGCGGGCTGGGTATCCTGATCAAATCCACGAAGGAACGAAGCAACTCTCCTGGTTTGTTCCAGCACGGAATCCTGGACGCCCCCTGCGCAAAAGCCTCCCTGGACACCTCCCGGTCGCGCGATTTGCGATCGGGTCGGAGATTTACCAATCCCTCGATGCCTCTCCCCTTGAGCCTGCCTTCTGCTGCCAGGAGTCTCAGTTCTTCCGAGGAATAGGTCTTGATGGGAATTCTCCCGGCAGGCATTCTCTCACTCCTCCAGGCGCCGGGTGGAGGTATCCTGACCGGGCAGATCCTTGACGTCTGACGCCAGGTAACCGGGGTGATTGGTCACGAATTTTCCGCCAGGCGGCAGCTGGGTCACACCGTTCGGCAAGAATCCCACCTGCTCCACCTTTCCGGATTCATGATGACTCACACCGAACACCAAAGGAGGTGGCACGCCACCTGATACCTGGAGGGCTTCAAGGGTAGCCTGGAGAACGCCATAGACGTCATCATCCAGTCTACCACGGGCCGATCTCGCCTGTTCGAAGATCTGCTGCACAAAACCCCGAACTGGAGACTTCAAGCGTTCCACCCGGGAAATGATCTCTCGCTTGTCTTCGGTGGTCAGCTGAGCGCCCGTTCTGGCAGTCTGGATCTGTTTTCCCTGAATTCTGACCAGACCCTCTCCTCCCTGCCGATTCCTTCGCTTACCCATGGCTGCAGCCTCACTTGGCAACATACGCTGATTGACGGATCATCTTGATTTACTTCAAAATATGGACAGTCCCGGAACCAATGTCAAGCTGCCGGTACCGGTGCGGCCGTGGGTCCTCCATTTCACCTTGACCCATCCATATGAACCGCGTATTATCCCGCTAACCATAAAGCGAGGAAAATTGGAATGCCGCGTCCCGTAGCCGATTTACAGAGACTGTGTAATGATATTCTGGTGCGACACGGTCTGTCTGACGAAGATGCCCACATTGTGACCGATATTTTGATAGAAGCCGAGCTCCGTGGGCACAACACTCACGGACTTCTCCGCCTTTCCGGAATCGTTCAGAGAATTCAGAATTCCAAACGGCGGCCCATGAAACTCGCCCGAGACGGGGGCGCCTATGCCCTGATCGATGGCCAGGACAACCTGGGCTATCTGGTTGCCCACCGATGTGCCAGAACAGTCATTGGAAAAGGCGACCAAACGGGTATCGGCATCGTTGGCGGCTTCAACACCAGCCATTCGGGCATGCTGGGCTATTACACTACCATGATTGCGGATGCAGGACTTATCGGACTTGCCATGTGCGACACCAGCCCTCGAATGGTTGCCTGGGGAGGAACGGAAGCCATTCTTGGATCCAACCCTGTCTCCGCCGCGTTTCCGGCAGGCAAGGGTCAGATTGTTGTCGACCTTTCATGTGCAGCCATAACCAATGGCCAACTGCATCTGGCGATGAAAGATGGGAGCCCGATTCCAGATGGGTGTGCCCTGGATCTTGACGGTCGACTCACAACAGACGCTTCGCAGGCACGTGAAGGGGCCGCCCTGCCCTTTGGGGGGCACAAGGGATA
>CAVOEZ010000382.1:0-4961 GCA_963694355.1 Latescibacteria bacterium UBA2968
GTCTGCTGCTAGACCAGCCGAAGCGCTTGCACCGGGCGATCGACGGTCTGAACCGGATGATGGACGAGCGCTACCACTTCGACGGGTTCTACGCGGAGACACCGGCCTATGCGAACACGAATTTCCACACGGTGCGGGAGCTGCCGGACCTGCTGTTAGGATACCCTGACCCGGATGGAAATGGAACACTGAATCCCTTTGCGAGCGGGCACTTCAACCTGGCGATGCTCTCTATGGTGCGGTTCCTCGCGCCCGGAAACCGGCTGCCGGTGATCGGCGACACGCACAGCGGGACCACGGTGTACAGCGCCTTCATCGACGTGCTGGCCGCACGGTTGGGGGGGCCCTATTCTGCGCTGTTGGAGACGATCCAGGAGAAACCGCTACAGGAGATGGGCAGCGAATATGCCTTCTGGTTCCGTCCCGCCGATATGACGGCTGATGGCCAGGCGGAGATGCCGCTGCGGACGGAGTGGTTCCCGGGGTGGCACGTGGGCGTGTTGCGCGGCGGAAGTGAAGCGCAGGACACAGCACTGTACCTCGACGGCAACGAGAACGCGCGGACGCTGGAGACCAACCACCGTCACCGGGACGTGCTGAGCCTCAGCGCGTATGTGTTCGGGCGTGAGTTGGTGACGGACCGGGGGTATTTCTCAGGGAGCTCGCAACTGACACCGGACGGCCGGTCCGGCCAGAACTGGGCGCGGACAACACAGTCTCACGTACTGGTTGTGGTGGACGAGGAGGACCAGGCGGAACGCGGGTGCGGGTCAGACCTGGAGCTGTTCGGCACGGCACCGGGGATCGAGGTAATCCAAGCGAGTGGCGTGAACGTCTACCCGCAATGCGAGGCGTACCGACGGACAAACGCGGTAATCCAGACACCGGCAGGGGATCCCTACTTCGTAGATGTGTTCCGGGTGACCGGCGGCCGTACACATCAGTACAGCTTTCACTGCGAGGGCACGCTAAAGCAGGTGTTACCCGAGACTCCGGAGGCTGAGCCGGCGGAGCTATCCGAGGTGTGGACACAATGGGTGGACAACCCTCGGGCCGTGGTGCCCGAGACACCGCACACGCTGAAGTGGCAGGACGAGGACGTGAGCCTGGACCTGATGCTGCTGAACGGCCGGGAGACAGTGGACCGGATCGTGATCACGGACGCTCCGGGCTGGCGCAAGGCATCGATGGAGGAGTTCGCGAAGCCGTCGATCCAGCAGATCCTGGCGGAGCATCGGGCAACGGATGAGAAAGAGAAGCTGACAACACAGTACGCGGCCGTGATCGTGCCCTACAAGGGCGGAGCCTCCCCGGTGCAGTCGGCGCGGCTGTTGGCAAACGAGCCTTCGACCGGTGTGGTGGCAATCGAGGTGCGGTTCGCGGACCGGACAGACATTGTGATCTCCACCCTGGACGGTGAGAGCAGAGACTACGGGCTGGTGACGGCGGCCGGGGCCTTCGCGTTCGTGTCGATTGACGGAAACGGGAACGCGACGCAGGGCTATTTGCTGAACGGGACGCGGCTGGCGTGCGGGAAGATGGACCTGCGTTTGGAGGCAGGGAGCACGAGGCTCGATGTCGCCTCGGTCGACGGGCAGACGATCCGGCTGACGGCCCCGGTGCCGAAGGGGCTTGGAGAGCCGGGCACGTATCTGCTGGTGCAGGGGCCTGCCCGGCGATATAAGGAGCACAATACGCCACATCCGGTGACGGGGTTCGAGATAGAGGCGAGCGACGGGAGTGAGATCACGGTGCGAGACTATCCGGTGCCTGACTGCCGGGAAGTGATACTGCTGAACTCCTGCTGGGAGGAGAGATAAGGGTGGTGATTCAGATACGCCGCGCAACGTCCTTGCAGGAGCTCTTCAGGAACACACCGGAAACTGTTCCACTTGGCCACCACAGCGCGTCGATCTGGAAGCCGTCCACAGATCCTCCACTTTTGTTATCGAGGAAGCACCCTGCGTTTCGCTTTACTGCCTGACGCGCCCTGAGCACACAGCCCGGATCTGCCACCACGCCCTTTTCGAAATTTTTTACCTTCTTCAGCACGTCTTCCCGGTATCAAATCGGGTGACACAACCAGTTGGGAGTACTGATGACCAACCAAACCGACCGCCCAAACATCCTCACAATCCTCTCCGACCAGCACTCCAAACATTTCCTGGGTTGTTACGGTAACGACATCGTCCGAACGCCGCGCCTGGATCAGCTGGCATCGGAAGGCATGCGCTTTTCAGATGTCTACACCGGCTCCCCGGTTTGCTGTCCAAGCCGAATGACCTTCATGACCGGCCGAACGCCCAGTCGCAACCGCGTCTGGAACAACAACCAGATCCTGAACTCAGCGATCCCCACCTGGGCGCATACCCTGGGCATCGCAGGCTACGAAACCAGCCTCCTGGGGCGCATGCACTTCGAGGGGCACGACCAGTATCACGGTTTCGAGAATCGTCCCATCGGCGAAATGTTCGCCGTCTCCCCCGGCACATTTCGTGGCGAGAAATATCCTTCCGGACAAGACAGGAAAGTGATGGAACTCTCCGGCCACGGTACCACCACCTATCAGTGGATGGACGACCGGATCACGGAAGCCACCTGCGAATATCTTCACGCTCATAAGGAAAGTGACCGCCCGTTTGCCGCGGTCGTCGGCTATGTCCTGCCGCATTGCCCATTTGTCGCCCCGAAGGACCTCTTCGAATACTACTACGACCGCGTGGACATCCCCGATGTCGAAGACGACCAGCCCGCCATGGCACGCTGGTACCGAAAGTCTCGACGCATTGACGAACCGCTGCCCGAAGAGCGAACCCGAATCGCCCGTGCGGCCTACTTCGCCCTGTGTGAATATACCGACCGACTTGTGGGACAACTGCTGGATTGCCTGGAGGAAACGGGCCTCGCGGAGAACACACTGGTCATCTACGCATCGGACCACGGAGAAATGGCTGGCGAGCACGGCTGCTGGACGAAAAACACCTATTACGAAGGGAGCGCCGGCGTACCGATGATCGCCCGACTGCCGGGATCGGTCCCTGCGGGAACGACCACCGACGCCGTTTGCAATCTCATGGACCTGGGCCCAACATTCGCGGACATCGCAGGAGCCGAAGATCTACCGGATTGGAACGGGCGCTCGCTCTGGCCCATCCTCACCTCCGGGAACAGGGACGGCTGGGTGAACGAAACCTTCAGCGAAGTCGTCGACAATTCGATGGACCCGAAGGTACCCTCACGAATGATTCGATCGGATCAGTGGAAACTGTGGGTAGATCAGGAGATTCCCGGAAAGGAGCCGAACGTGGCGCTGTTCGATCTCGAAGCGGACCCTGGGGAAATCCACAACCTCGCGGACGATCCCGCACACGCCAATACTCGAGACCGACTGCTGGGACGGGTGATGGAGGGATGGGATCCCGATGCGATTCGTAAGGAATGTGTGGACCTGGAGGAGGACTACAGGATGATCGTCAAGTGGGGACAGGCCGTGCGTCCAGAAATCCCGGAACAACTGAAACCGCCGCCGGCCAGTATCGAGGACGATGTGCAGATACTATGATTCCCAACAAGGCGGTATGGAGAACCTTCTGATACACTTTGGCATTTGGATCCTTGAATTGGGCATACTCAATCACTATGCCCAGCTCGCCCACTCCCCTTGCTCCATCGATTGACCCGGCAGTTCCACATAGATCAAGCCTTCGTACAAAAACGCCTGCCACATCTTCCTCCGCTGCAATCATCTGTCCCATCCTCAGGCTGACCAGAACCTTCCTCCCTGGTCCAATCTGATATACAAATCCATTGGCGTGTGAATTCGATGCATCTTCTGCTCTTCCAGAGCGTCTACCAGAATACCCGCAAAGAACCCGAATGTAACGCTGTTCGACCTCAAAGCCGACCTTGGGAACCCAGACGCGATTCGAAACGAATGTGTGGACCTGGAGAAGGAATACAAAATGATCGTTAAGTGGGGGCAGACCGTGCGTCCGGCAATCCAGGAACAACTGAAACCGCCTCCGGCCGAGATCGAAGACGACGTACAAAAACTATGATTTCTATTTTTTAAATTTCACCTACGAACAGATTTTTTATTTACTTTTCAGTATTAATATTCGAATAAACAGATCCAGTTACTTTCACTGGTGCCAATTGTTGAAGCTTGGCGCCATCAATAGATCACTACGCGGGAGATCTCACGTCTAAAGAAATTAAGAAATCCAAGGTTGCCGCATGGAGCACATTGGAAGATCGCAAACCAGCATATGCTCTGGTGGCCAATGTAGACCTGGTGGTGGTTCGGTACGACGACCAGGTAACGGTTTTATACGGTCGATGTCTACATCGGGGAGCACTGATGGCAGATGGGCATGTAGACGGGCAAAATTTAATCTGTGGCGTTCACCAATGGGACTATCGGATGGATACGGGGGTGAGCGAATATGATAATGATGAGGTGTTGCAGAAGTTTACGGCGTGGGTCGACAATGAGGATGATGCCGTCTATGTGAATGAGGCGGAAATCGCTGAATGGCACGATGAGCATCCACAGGCGTATAACCGCGATACTTATCTGGGATTGTATGCAGACCACGAAGGCACCAAGGCAGAGCCGTTTACAAGTTATATAACTGAACTGGCGACAAATGGTCTGGAAGGCATTGGACACCACGGCAACGTATCGGCAATGGGCATTCCATTGACTGATTTGCCGCGTATGGATTCGGTACAGATTTTGACGGGACAGTTTGCCACCAAACCGCGGCTGGATGATGCACTCATAGATACCGATGTGGTCATCGGCCCCAATGCGAAGAAATCGCTGCGTTTGGAGATTCCTATTTTTGTGAGTGATATGAGCTATGGGGCACTCAGCGAAGAAGCAAAAGTGGCATTGGCCAAGGGCGCCGAGCTGGCGGGTACCGGTATTTGCTCGGGTGAAGGGGGCATGTTGCCGG
>CAVOEZ010000383.1:0-4942 GCA_963694355.1 Latescibacteria bacterium UBA2968
TGACATTGGGCGCGCTAATCGCCTTTATCAGTTATCTCTGGATGATGTATCAGCCTTTGAGGTGGTTCGGCGAGCTCTACAATTTCATGCTACGTGCTTTTGCCGGTGCAGAGCGGATCTTCGAAGTAATCGATACGGATGCGGAGAAATTCGGGGACGATTCAGCCCAACCGATGCCCGATGTTAAGGGGAGGGTAACATTCCGTAATGCCCAGTTCGGATATGATCCGGGGAAACCCGTGTTGAAGGGAGTGGATCTGGACGTTCAACCCGGAGAAATGATCGGTCTGGTCGGAAAATCTGGCGTTGGCAAATCGACTTTAATAAATCTGATTTGCCGATTCTATGACCCGGACCGAGGATCGGTTGAAATTGATGGGGTGGATATGAAGGAAGCGAAGCTGGAGGACCTGCGATCCCAGATCGGAATGGTACAACAGGAGCCTTTTCTATTTGATGGAACGGTGGCAGAGAATATTGCGTACGGGAAACCAGGCGCCCCCTTCGAAGACGTGGTCAAGGCTGCGATGGCTGCCGAAGCGCACGAATTCATTGTCAGGAAGCAGGATGGATACGATATGAAGGTAGGTGAAAAGGGGGGAAAACTTTCAGGGGGTGAAAAACAGCGAATTTCGATTGCCAGGGCCATCCTTCACGATCCAAGAATTCTCATCCTTGATGAGGCTACTTCTTCGCTGGATACTCAGACTGAAAAGAAGATCCAGCTGGCGATCTCTCGTCTGATCGAAGGCCGGACAACGTTTGCCATAGCACACCGTTTGTCCACGCTTCGAAGTGCGGACCGTCTTGTTGTAATGGACGATGGCAAAGTTGCAGAGATAGGCACGCATGAGGAACTGATCGAAAAGAGGGGGATTTTCGCCAGACTGGTTGAAACACAGCAAGCCACAACCGCTATTATGGGTGTTGGCGGTGGCAAGGATGATCCCGCAGCAGTGGTCGGGAAGTAGGTTTAATCGAAAGCGAGAATGGCATGGATGAACCATCGAACCAGAACGAATTTGCAGATAACGGGGAATGGAAACCTTCGCCGATTGAAGTTACGCATCCGGAGATTGTAAAGCCGGGTGATATTAGACTTTTTCATGATCCTCCGTGGCGTCTTCGGATGACCATTGAAGGTGACCGATCTTACCTGAAAATAAAGATCGTCAGGGCGGCTCCACTGACGCAGCCGGATGATTATATCTGTTTTCTGGATCTAAAGGATGAGGTCATTTGCATGGTAGACCGACTCGAGGATCTTGCCCAGGAGAATCACAAAATCGTGCATTCGGAACTGGATCAGAGATATCTTACTGCACGCGTTGAAAGAGTGGAATCAATTCGCAACGAGTTCGGTGTGTCTTATTGGTTGGTGGATACGGACAGGGGCATGAGGGAATTTGTAACGAAGAACGTTGCTGAGAATGCACAATGGATTGACGAAAAACGAATGATGATTCTGGATGTAGACGGGAATCGGTTCGAATTTGCTGGACTGGATACTTTCGATAAGAAAAGCCGGGGTTTGATCGAGGAAGTACTTTGATCCCGCCCGCATAATCTATGCTACACCAGAGATCCAAAAGGCACATCCCACTCTAGGTCAAGAAGGATGTGCCTTTTGTTATATCCCTTGAAAAGAAATACCCAACTTCATTGGCAAGTAAATGACCTTATTTGCTGAAATGGTACCCACCCCGCCTCTGCCTTCGGCGAACAGGTTGATTTTTTGGCTCAGCTTGAAGTCAATTCCCAATCCGAATGTGAGGTTCAGCGCAGATTCGGAGTCGGTATCTGAGAGGTTCAACATCCCGATTTGCGTAATCTCCGAAGTGATATCCCCCGCGGATATATTAAAGAACCCGGCGCCCGTGATGAAATAAGGCGAGATTCGTGTTTCACTCTCACTGGCTTTTATCTTCAGATTGAGTGAGATCGTGAGGATGGATGCGTGGTCGCCAGAAATGGCCATCAGCTCACCCGTTCTCGGATCACGGACTCCTTTATTGTTGAATGAAAGGGAATTGTAATTCAGGTAACCCACTGCGGTGAATCGCGTGTTTATCGGCACACCCACGCCAGCGCCGACACTGATTCCCCTCTTCCAGAACCGTTCTAGATTGGATGGTTCAAGCGTATAAGCCATACCGCTGTTGATATAGAAGACTGGCTTCCTTGTAGTCAGCCTTTTGGCTGCATAGGATTCGGACCCGGGAATACCAACAAGGGCAAGGCGAAATATAATTAAAATGAGCTTTCTCATCAGTTTACCTCCAAGACAGATGACTGCCTGAATGCTTCTCTGCCGCAATGGCACGTCCTCAAGTTCTCGGCTATGGGGTGTACAGAATTGTTTCAGGATAGAAATCGACCCAGGCGAACCAATAAATGTTCACGTGAGGGATGAAGTGCAGAACGATGCCAGAAGGCCCTTCCCCGGTCAGCAGGTTCCACAATTCACCATTCGAATCTTTCGCAAAGATTCCCGTGGGTTGTTCTTTAAATTCGTACTGTAAATCTTTGCCCTGCCTTCGATCGTAAACTACAGTAAAATATGATTCTGGATTGTGGTAGATCAGTACGGGCACATTCCCGATAGAGTCCTGGATGAGTCTGCCATTTCCAATTCCTTCCCAGAACGATTTTCTCAGCGGATATGCTTTCCTGTGACTCTCCAGGCGCACACCAATGACGAGTTCTTTATTTCCCACTCGATTATCGATGAGGCCAGGTTCGAATAAACCTGTTTTCTGTGAGGCGTGGTACCCTTCGTAGACGTCTCGCTTTAGATCTTCATTCGACCCAACGCTCAGTACGAGGGATTCCGGGTACTGACCTTTCCAATCCTTCCAGGCTATTCGGGGGGGCGATGAAACCATTTCCAATGTCTGCCCTGAAAGTGGACCGGATAGCGCCTCGCCGGTGAGATGGGACCACAGGGTTCTGGTTTCCCGATCGTACATAACAAGTGCATTTTTCCAGAGTTTTCCACTGACCCCAAAGGTTAATGTCTTTCCATTCAGTGCTCGGCTATACACGATAGCCGTGCCACATAAGGGTCACCACGTTGTTGCTATGGGTATACCTCCTACCACATCGTTCACAATTTCGTGATGGTTAAGCATAATGGACGAGTAGGCGTGTTGCTCGCCATTGAGGTCGATGCCAATCATTGGGGATGATGGATCAACATCGGCATCTTCAGCACTCACAAACAATGGTTCGAAAATTGCGGGTATGCCGTCGAAAGGAAGCACAGTATGAATCTCGGCTGTGATGTCCTTCTCTACCTGACCATACGCGTTGCCCGGGAAGGAGCAACCCAGGATCAGGAGCAGTCCAAGCCAGCCAAAAATTGAACCGTATACATGCGTGCGATTTCGGTTTGAACAGGTTGACATTTGAGTTCTCCTGGATGAATCAGTTTCTAACTCATTGAGCAACTTCGGTGCCTTGGAATCTATAAGGGAATGAGCCCGGTCCGTGGAACCGTGCAAAGATCATTACTTCTGGATCGAAACGATCAACTTTAATGATGTATAAACAAGGGGTTGAATGATTCATCCGGAGAGTGGGTCCATGGATTGGAGCCGTTCTGGGAGGTTCGATGAGGTTGTTGGAGGGTGGAGTTGAATCGGGACGTGAATGGCACGATCAGGGAAGGGTTATGATGGCAGCATATCTGTTCGGGTCTGCGTCCTACGTGGTTTCAGAATCTCTGCTGGGCGGGATTTGCAGAAACATATGGAGAGGGCACCGGGAGAGAATCGACAACGGCGCTTCTGGACGGGAAGAGGTGTTTTGTGTCGCGAGTTAGGAGTCTGAAAATTTGATCTGCGTTCCTGTTCTTCAATATCGATTGCTTCGACGCCTCCTGGACATAGACATCGAGAGTGTCCGGTGGACCGCTCTGATAATTTATGCGGATGCTTCCAGTCTCTTCCGCCAAAGGTAAAACAAAGGGCCCGGCGTATCCTCCATGTCTAAAGGATCTGAGGTATTGTATATAAGCATTTGTGCTTCGGAGATTGCACGTCTCAGTTTCATTTTCGTGTCGAACCAGCCAGTCAAATACCGGGCCTTCGGGAACTCGGGTTGATTCCCTCTGGTTCCTGAGTGGCGCTTCCACACGTTCGAGACTCCTGATGGTGGTTTGATTTCCGTAGAAATCGATTCGAATAATTTGCGATTTTGTCAGGGCTCTCGGTAATATATAAGGGTCAAGCAGCGGAGGTTTTCCAGCCAAGAGGGGGCCAAGGCTCCGCAGCGGATTTGCATGAATGTGGAAAAGGGTGTCCGATTTTCCGGGCCTCACATAGGACTCGTTCACATTCCTTCCTGGCAGCGCTCTCCCTAGGTGAACTGTTGTGGAGTTTCGAAGGGAATCTGCCAGGTGAACGGTAACCGCCGAACTGGGATCCACTTCAAACCTACGCCATTCCGATGGCGCGGCAGGGACCACCGTCCCATTGGTTTCCAGGATTTGGGATACAAATTGCTCAATGGGGTCTGAGAAGACAAACGCGTTGTGAATTTCTGGATACCGCCAGTTGCCCGCCACTCTAACGTATCGCCACGGTGGCTGACCCGGTGCCTGGATATTCAACTCAGATACGACATTTGGGTTAAGGGAGGTGTGCTGGAGCGGCAAACGAATACTTCCAGTTAGATTCCTGCGTGTATGAAGGCCGCTTCGCAGGATCCAGTCCGATGCGATGATCAGTATTGCGATTATTCCGGAGAAGATCAGCATTCGGTTCATAATGAAAAATCCTGGATCCGTCGTCTACGTAATCTGACCAGCCCAAAGAGCAGCAGGAGCAGAGGGCCCGTTGTTATCACGATAATTTTCCACAGCTGTTTGTCTCCAGCGCTCTGGAATACGAAGCCCCGGGGTGTGCGGGTCCTTGACTGAAGAGCAGTCAGACCTGGGCCA
>CAVOEZ010000384.1:0-4926 GCA_963694355.1 Latescibacteria bacterium UBA2968
GAAACCCGTGTTGTGATTCAGGTAGTCGGTGTGCCCGATGAACCCCACCCTTGACATGCCCCCTCCTGTGGATTGATGCGATGGTGAAATATAATACAAAGATTGTCGAGGGGCCAGTTGTCAAAGGGTAGTTTCAGATTACCAGATATCAGTGGTTAGAAATTGGCAAATTGTCTGACGGGAAATGCGAAGCACCCTACGAGTACGGTGGTACCCAGCCGGATCCGGTTGTGATCTCAGTTTCATAATCAGGAGCGTCAAATCGAGCAGAAAATCTGGTTTCAGTTCGCACCATAAGGTTTTAGTGCATCCGGGATTTCGGGTGTTTCTGAATACCGGAATTCGAGTTGTGCGGATGCTGACTTTACTGAAACATCCTGGTCTGCCAGGTCGAGAAGAGGAAATTTATCACCTGCTGAATCGATTCGCAGTGTTCCGCTGGTCGGTTGGGAAATCTCATATATCGGATTCCTAGATGTGCCGGCGGCCAGCAAGGTGGCGAAATGATGTGTTTGACCGGCAGCAATTTCTGGAATGTTAAAAGTCAATTTTGCCAGTGGGAAGCTCGCGAAAGGATAGGACCCACTTTCAAGGACTCGCTGCCAGTCGGCGGACCGATCCGCGATTCCCTCAATGGGTGTCCAACCCGATGGACTGCTGATGTGCATGAAATGGCCCTGCTGCTCCAGGAGATGTCCGGAAGGGGTCGCCTGGAGGCTGCCGAGTCCATTCCATTCGATATGGGCGCTGTCGAATTCGGGATTGACGAGGTGTAGACGATCCAGAACGAGCAGGAATCGATCGGGAAGCAGGAGTAATGTCCGATACCAGTTCGCACCGGCGTATCCGAGGACGGCTCCTGTGGCCAGTGCACAATCCTCCGACTGTGTGAGCTGCAGAAGGGCATTGCAGACCGGCAGATCCTCAAGGATTTCATTCTCCTTCTTGAGTACGAGGACGTTGTGATCCTCCGGCCCTCGCACACGCGTATTAAATGACTTGTTGACGTTCGTCAATCCGGCGAGGCGACCGTATCCGTTCGAAACGATCCAGTGTCGACCCAGATGATTCAGGCGGACAATTCCATTCAGGTCATTGTGACTGTGGGAAATTGTCTTGTTGCCCACACCTTCGAATAACAGGTAATGATCCTGGTCACCCCATCCTGTTCGGAAAGCAAGTTTGTCGAAGGCGTAAGTATCCGGGAATCCGGGTGAAAAATCGGAGAGAAAACTCTTGTCCAGGGGCATTCTTTCCCAGGTGCCGGAATCGGGGATGGCGCCTCCAGGTGAAGTGCGAATGCCAGGGATGCCATGAATTGGTGAAGGCAGGTAATGGTGCTGCTGAGCAAAGGACTCGCTCGCATACCATTTCAAGGTTGGGTCATCCATTGAACTGGAGGCGAGCATCGGCAGAATATCGGTGTCGCCATTGGTCATCCGGATACTGGTGTCACCGTAGTCCACCGGCCGCAGGAAGTTGTCCGTGGCGATGACCTGTTTCATTGCTGCAAGTCGCAGGCAGTCCGGCCCAAAGAGGGAGAGCCCGCGACCAGTGAAGGCGCTATAGCTCGCGGCGTGCTCGAAAGCAGTTTGTTCGTAATGGTGCGCATTCTCTTTCTGTTTGAATCTGTTCCAGATTCCACCACTGAACACGTCGTTGGTATATGCCCACCACAAGTCTGTAAGTGGTACTTCATATCGATCAAAGTGGTCGGCGGCGAACATCAAGGATCGGGCAGGAAAGGTTTCGTGGTTATGACGGGTTGGGCCATTCGGTTCGATTGGCCAGATTTTCATGGCGTATTCGTAGCAGGAGTGCACACAGGAAAAGAGCAGGCTGGCGAGAATGGAACGATCCGAATCGCTGAAGACAGCGTCGTGTTCCAGTCTTGAGTAATACAGCACAAGCGAGCCGATGCGGAAGTCGAGATCCGCGATATAACTTGCCCCCTCAGGAGTCTTCAGATAGTAATCTGCCAGTTGGAACAGAAGTTCACGAAAGAGCTGCAGGGCTCGCGGGTCCCCCGAGAGTTGGTAGTATCGGGCACAACTGACTGCAGTGTCCACAGGCGCCGCATTGTACCGGTTGACATCGGGCCCCCCACTGTCCAATCCTTTCCCTATAAGTTCCGCGAGTTGGTGCAGGTCCTCCAGCAGATGGGGTGAGCGTTCTTCCTTAGTGACGTAACCCAAAGCGAATTCTTCCCACGCCTGGAAATGCGCTCTCATTTCCTGTCCCATCACGATGTGGTGGAGATTCGGGAATGCGAGTTCATCACCGCTTCCTTCGAGATGCTCGAGCAAATATTGCAGCGCGTCCGTCTCGGTGGCATCTGAGGACGCGATCTGGATGACATTGTGATTGACGGCTTCCAATCCAAGGTGTGTGGTAACAGCCCACCCATCGGATCCAGGTACAGCTGCATCTATAAAGCAGGTTTGATAGCGCATTGCGAGTGCCATTGCCAACTGACTCTGATGCGATCCTCCAAACAGAATGATGTGACCGCTCTGTAGTAGATCCAGCGTGGCTTCCTCATCGCGAATCAGAGGAAGGGTTGGACCGAACCTATCGGCGACTTCCCGGATGAAGGCGCGGGCCATATTCAGTTGGGGATCTGCAGCGACCACGGTGGCTTTGGTTTGATCGCCTTCGGTGATCGCCGAGTGTGTGATTCGGGGTAAAGCAGACGTGATCTCCAGGGAAGGGAAGGCCCATGTTTCCTGTGCGTTCAGGAGGGTCCTGAGCCCATCAGTACCCTTTTCTTCGAGCGCCTCTCGCTGTTCAGCATCGAGATCAATGACCGTGAGTTTGCGTGCTGTCCAGCCTTCTTCCTCGAGGTGCTGGCGGAAGGTGTAGCCGTGTTCTTCAAGGGCGTTCACGAGGATCATGGGTTGACTCCGAGAAAAGAGTTACGAGTTTTGAGATTTGAGTAAAGATCAGAGACAAAAGGCAAAACAAATCTGTGTGTGTTCGGCGGGTTGTCGATATCCACCTGCGTCAATAATCAGGCTACGGCGGGCAGGATGGCGGACAGGACGGTAGACAAGTCGGCGGACACCGGAGCGTAATCATCGCGATAGCCTACGGTCTCTTGTACAAAAAAAGATCACTTCCTCATACTGCGAGACCTTGTGTTCGACAATTGGCTACTGTTTCCTGCCAAGTTTTTGGATGAGCCAGTCGAACGCCATTTCGCGAGTTTCTGGTGTGAACCCGTGGCCTGCTTCGTGAAAATGCAATTTGAAGTCGTCTTTAGCGCCTGCGGCTTCCCATTCAGGTAGCGCCTTTTCGTAGACTTCCCGTGTGGCCTCTACGGGATCCTGTTTTTCAGTTGTGCCGTTGATCATGAGGAAGGGTCGTGGGGCGATCAATCTGAACAGGTCGTAGGTTTCGATGCCATACTTGATGACATTCGGCAAGTGGTTCATGAAGCAGTGCGTAATGGGCGGTTCGTAGAGGGCTTTATAGGTATAGAAACTGGAAACCCCAACGAGTGCACGGATGCGCAGTTCAACCATGGCCGACAACCAGGTATGTCCGGATCCCATTGAAACACCCATAGCTCCGATGCGATCACCATCCACAGAATCCAGGGACTGAAGGACATCGCACTGGCGTATGGCGTCCCACACATATTGCGAGGCCATGCACCGACCTTCGGCGAGGAGTCGCATCGCTACGATGCGTTCGTAGGCCACGCCGGAAGGTTCGCCACCCGGATTTTGCCGATCCCCCCAACAGATGGCATCGCCGCAGAGGGCAGCGATCCCTCGTTTTGCCAACTCGGGTCCGGAACTCGGGTTCTTTTGTTCACCCACTCCTGCGGTTGACTTCTTCCCCTGATCCCACGCGCCGTGACCATGAAACACCAACGAAACAGGTGGCTTTTCTACACCCTTCGGCAAGAGTAAATAGCCTCGCACTCTTTCGGTTGCGTCGTTGTCCCAGGCCATCAGAGTGCGGGTGAATTCCCCACAGTTCTCTTCTTCAAGCACTTCGAGGTTCAGTGGAACGCGTTCTGGAAAATGTCCCAGAATTTCACGATAGAGCACTTCAAGCGTTTTCAAGTTCACAGGTGGGTCTCCCATATCAGTTAAGAGATCAGCTGACAATTTGTGCAGGTCATTCGAGGTCAGACAAAACTCACTTTCCATCAGTGAGGCGTCAAATGCGAAAACGATAGCTGGGTTGAATGCCTGGTTCTCGATACAATCCTGTTCTTCGAACAGGATCACTCGAACAAACGGAGTGATCGCGTGAAGAAGAGAGGGGGTGTTGGATTCTTAGGTGATAGTCAATGGCGGTGCCGAAAGCTGAGTTGAATGCCGGGATCCTCCGGTTATTGTGTCCTTCTGAAATAGTTCTCCCATTTCTCCAATGGTTCGAATCCAAGAATTCTCCTGGCTTTGTCGAGGTTGTATTTACCGTGACCCTCGAAGCTGAGCATATTGAATTCCTGGAAACCACCCGGTACCGATTCGATGTCCAGGGCAAGCTTGCACGCGTGGGCGAGATCGTCGTAGACTACCGCAAATGGCGAGTAGTCCTTTCCGACAGATGGTTCCACAGGTTTGGACCTGAGACCCAACATCAGCAGGCAGATGGTCTGGATATCATATGCCCGAGCGTAGATCTGACAGATTTCGAGACCGAGGTTTTTCGTTATCCCGTAATATGAGGTGGTTGGCGCTCTGGGGACATCGGAGATGTCGAAGTCGTGTGTGTAAACATAGCTGATGGCCTGCGGGCCTGTGTGGACTACTTTCTTGATCCCGAGTTCAGCGGCCGCTTTCATGACGTGCCAAGCTCCGCGTGTGTTGACCTGGAAGCTATGCACCGGGTCCTCGCGAACGACAGTGAAGTTCAAAATGGCATCCATTCCCCGAGCCGCTTCCAGTACCTGTTCATATGAAGTCACGT
>CAVOEZ010000385.1:0-4916 GCA_963694355.1 Latescibacteria bacterium UBA2968
CCAAATCTCCCCGGGCTCCGGCCACTTTTCCAATCGCCAGGTCAATGTTGGATATCGCAGACTGTGCGGCTGCGAGCGTATCAACAGATTGGCTACCCATTCCAAGATAGGCCCCCGAAGCACGCATGTCGCGAATGTTTATTTCTATACGGTGTGAAGCGGCGTCATCCGGTCCCACCTGAAACCTGCCGCCTGTTCCCGCGTTGATCACCAGCGCCGTTCCGTCCAGATCACCATCCCGATACCCATCAGTAGCTGGAACTGGCCCCTGCGCGGGCCTGGCGCCAGAAAGCGTGAGCTGGATGCCCAGCCGGTCGAAGTTCGCCACAATGGAGCCTCCGGTCGCTACCACACCACTCCCATCGTTATCCAGTGCCGGACCAATGTCGATCGTCTGGCTGACTACCCCGTTCGTCAAAGTGATCTGGTTATCCCCGGTTCCTGCATCCAGAAACGTATAGTTCCCGGCTGCGGCTCCGGAGATCTGAACATTGGTCAATCCTGTCGTGACACCATTGAGCGCGGAAGAAACTGCAGCGCTTCCGTTTACCGTGTTCCCATATCCTGATAGCAGCGTGGAATTGTTGTAGGAAGTCACACTGCCAATTCGGTCGATTTCGTTGATCAGTTGCACGAATTCGGCATTGATCGAACTTCGATTCTCATCGTTAACCGTCGAGGAGGCGGACTGAACTGCCAGCTCCCCTGCTTTCTCCTCCAATTCCTTCAAGAGCTCCTTTTTTTCTGCTGACAGGTTTTCATAGTGTTCTGCCTGTTCTGAAACTTCCCCCTGATTCGTCAAGGCCAGATCTATCTGGGCCTGAAGCCGATCTATCTGACGCCTGTAGGTCATCAGCATCTGTACAGACCAGGCAACAAAAGCCAGGATTAAAATAAGATAAACCCACTCCAAAACGGAGTCTCCTTAGATAGCCGCAACTTGATCCAGATGGATCAGAATCCCTTTGACAACACTATGCCTAAAAACTACATTGCCTGAAAATTCGGTTTTCGCCCTGAGATACCAGCTTCAAGGGATGCATCACCGTCCATCCACCTGTTGATCAGCCTCTGAGGAATCATCACATCGGCCAGTCGTCTCGAATCTCAGTGATCATCCCTGCCTTCAACGAACAGGAATCTATCGGTCTTGTTCTCGAACATATCCCCTCGAACCTGATCACCGAGATACTCGTTGTAGACAATGGGTCCACCGATCATACCGGTCGCGTTGCTTTGGAAAGGGGCGCACGCGTGCTCCGTGAGGATCGCCGCGGATATGGTCAGGCCTGCCTGACGGGAATATCCGGAGTTGATAGGCCGGATATTGTGGTGTTCCTTGATGGTGACTTTAGCGACCATCCAGAGGAAATGTCAGAAATTATTAAGCCAATTGTGGAAGATCACGCCGATATGGTCATTGGATCGCGCACCCTGGGTTCCCGGGAACCCGGTGCCCTGCTGCCTCAAGCCCGATTCGGGAACTGGCTGGCAACCCGGCTCATTCGTCTGCTGTTCGGGGTCACCTTTACCGATCTGGGTCCATTTCGCGCCATCACATATCCCGCGTTGCTGAAACTCGATATGAAAGACAGAACATTCGGCTGGACAGTTGAAATGCAGGTCAAAGCGGCGCTACAAGGATTACGATCGCAGGAGGTTCCCGTAAGTTACAGGCGAAGGATCGGTGTCTCCAAGATTACTGGAACCATCAATGGCACCATAAAAGCCGGGTGGAAAATCCTCTACACGATCTTCAGGTATCGACTCTCTGGTGGATAGACTCAGTCGAGATCTTTAAGCATATATCGGATGGTTCGTGCGAATCGTTCGGCGCCTTGCGGACTCAGTCGGAAGGCGTCTTGTTTTCTGACCACTTCTTTCAAGGCCATAATGAACCGGGCCCTTGGAGGACCATCCAGTCTGGTTACAGATACACCGGCAGCCTTTGCAGCGGGTTTCTGAATCACCGCAGGTGCTTTCGCAACCGTTTCTTCCTCCTCCGGCCAATACCTGATGAACAGATATAGAGTAAAGGCTACGATCACAATCGATACCAGTGTCGAAGCCAACACCAGACGCCCCATATAGGCTGCGCACACACCAAGCACCCCCAACCCGATCACCAGCATCAACAGCCACCGCGTCATGCCGTCTGCAACAGCCTGCATGGGCGACAGTGGCTGGCTTGCGGTGTGGCTGCCTTTAAGTTGTTTGGGTTTCAGCATCGTCTGATTCACTGTCCTTATCCAGAACACCGGCAAGCCGTGTCATGGCTTCACTGGTCTTCGTCACATTATCCTCTCGCTCCCCTCGCTGCTTTAGCAACCGATCAGCTATGTCCATCGCCGCAAGAATAGCGATTCTCATCGGATCCGCAAGATTCTGAGCCGAGGCAATTTCATACATCCTTTTGTCCACATACGCGGCTACATTGCGTGTGTAATCGCCGGATTTATCACTGTGGAGCGGATACTCTCGCCCAAAAATGGTAACTTCCGTGATCTCAGTCTTCTTATCGTCACGTCTCCCCACGGCTTTACCTCAGACATTTGTGTTGTATAGGTCCGGAAATCGAGGCGAGTGGCATATTTTCACCCTTTCTTAATTTACGAACATCGGGCGGATATTGTCAACACAGTTCGTCTGAACAAGGCATACTGGTGCGCTTTCTAAGGCAATCCTGCCGCGCTTTTGAAAAAACTGGCTTTTGAGCTAAAGAATGGTCTCGGCAATGCCGATACACCGAGAGAGGGTTGGTTCACAAAGTTGTGAATTGAACGCTTACGGTGTGCATTCTCTCCCGCCACGTGACGCCGTTTGGACGCAAACCTCATCCAGGACAGGAATCGATGTCGGCAACAATCACCAACCAGGTCTCAGGGTCATCATACGAAATCGGACAGGCGGCTCAATCACAAAACGAGTCCTCCGCCGAAGTGGATGTGACCATCGACATAACGGAGACCACTCCGGATGGTGATTCGGTCGAAATATCCACACCGGAGGCTTCATCTGAGAATCCTCCTGCCGCGCCCGAAAGTCCAACCTACGGTCCGCGAGACATGAGCGACCGTTTCCGCTTTGAAATAGAAAACGGGATGTTGGACAGGTCACGCCGCTTCACACCGCTTTCCACACGGTTCAATGGCCAGGCCGCGGCTACATATTCCGCCAGAGGCAGCATCAACACTCAGGTCTCTCGAATCTCTGGAAACGGAGTACACTCCGCGCTGTTCGATCTGGCCTACCATGTATCTCGGCCGGATCCGAGCCGTGCAGGTACGAATGTGGATGCGCGCACCGAATTGAACCGGATCGCCGATCGCAATATGGCATTACTGAACAGTCTGTAGACACCATTCGCCCTGATTGAACAGCAACAGATTGGCCTTGATCCACTCCGTTAGTGCCTGTCCTGCTCTGCCAGAGGATCCACACGGACCACACCATCGGTGGAGGGCACCTCGATCTCTACAATCCAGCCGTCGATTTCTCTTCCCATTACCTGAATTCGCTTGGCTGTCCGCTTCAGAATTCGGGCCTCCTTCGAGAGTTTCGAAAAGGCGTGGCATTCCTCGTCATCCACACAAAAATACCTGTGGACACGCCACTTGGCTTTGCCCCCGAGTTGGGTGGTGGTTTCATCTGTTTCACTCATGGTGCCACTCCCCCTTGAGGTTACAGGTAAAGACCTCGTTCTTGGATGTAGGTAACGACACGCTCCGGAACCAGATAAGAAATGGGATGTCCTACCTTCACGCGCCTTCGGATCTCTGTTGCAGAAATATCCAGAAGTGGCGTTTCCAAAAAAGTCATTTTTTCCGCCAGAGCAGAACCGATACTTTGGCGATCGAATTCAGGCCTCGCCACAACAGTTACCTGGGCAAGATCCAGCACGCCCGAGGGATCGCACCAGGTAGACATTTCAAGGGCATTGTCTGCCCCTATAATAAGGAACAAGCTTGTCTCTGAGCCAAACTGCTCCCTGAAAAGTCGAAGCGTTTCTACAGTGTAGGAAATTCCCTTGCGATCCACCTCGATTCGCGAAAGTTCGAACGCAGGGTTGTCCAGTATGGCCAAACGCACCATTTCCGTGCGATCTTCGGCAGACGCCAGGTCATTCCGATTCTTGTGCGGTGGTTCAGCCGCGGGCACAAAAAGAACCCGGTCCAGATTGCACCGAGTTTGAACTTCCTGCCCTACAATCAGGTGACCAATATGGACAGGATCGAACGTACCACCCAGAATACCGATCCTTCTCCCCATACGGCCTCACTTAGGGTCCTGCGTAACAGGCTGGGGGTTCTTGGCGCTCACGGCCTTGGCCGCAGTTTTGGCCATAGACTCTCGAACTTTTTCGATCTCTTCAGTTACCTGAATCTTGAGGTCTCCAGAAGCCTCACTGGAAAGTTCACCCAGCAGATCCATCGCCTCGTTCAGCTTCCCTTTCAGATGTTTCGCCCGGGCCATCAGAAAGCGTGACCGGTTGAGAATCTCTGGGTCCTTGTAAGTATCCTGGATCAGTTCGCAATATCTTTCCGCAGAATTGTAGTATTTCCACTGAAGATAGTTTTCGGCAATCATCAGATCCTTCTCTGCGAGTTTCGCCCTCAGTTCACCGATGCGCTCTTCCGTCTCCGGCACCAGGTCGCTTGTAGGGAAATCCTCGATGAACCGCCGGAATTCACGAATCGCCTTCAGGGTCTCGTCCTGGTCATGGTGAATGCCGCGGGATTGCTTGTAGTAGCACATCCCGATCTGATATCTGGCTTCATCCACGTGAGGACTTGTCGGGAACTCATTTAATAGACGTTCGTATTCGAATATTGCAGTAACAAAATCTTCTGAACAGAGATAGGCCTGCCCCAACCCATACTGCGCCTCGTCCACCAGGTGAGAACCTGGAAAATCAG
>CAVOEZ010000386.1:0-4915 GCA_963694355.1 Latescibacteria bacterium UBA2968
GGCTACCTGATGGACATCTTCGTGCAGCTCCGGGACGACTGGCTCCCAACAGTTTCCGTTGTCCCGGGATCTCATGATGCTACCGACATGAATGTCGGCATAGATCCATCCGTCCTTAGTAGTCGCAAAGCTTCGCAAAGACGCTGGCCCGCCCCACGGCGTGTACCATGAAGCGCGTTCTTCGAGCAGGTCGAAGCTCTCAATGGGCCGGCAGGTGTCGGCTGTGGCATCAAATATGTGCGGCCCTTCAGTTCCTACCAGAAATCGGAGCGGGCGCTCTTCGAGGATCTGGAGGCATTCGATTGGACGCTCGATATTCAAAGAGACTTGCTCTACACCGGCAACAGAAACAATTTCGCAGATCCCGGTTTTCCGGATCACAACGCAGCAGGATTCCCCCTCTGCCACGCAGGCTACAGATTCACTACCCAGTTCAATCAGTGGCTCGATTTCGTCTCCAAATTTCTTTTGCTCAAATACCTGGTTCGACGTGGCGATGAGCATTTCGGCACTCCTGTTCTGGACTGGATCGGTTTGAGAAACCCTCTTTAGCTGGCAGCTCAATTTAACCGTACGCACGGTCGATGTAAACACAAAACAAGTCAAAATTGTCCGGACGGCTTTGGAACGTCTTGACACGTCGAATCCCAGGAATTATATAACCAGCAGTCCGTTGTGTCGCTGACAGCAAACGGAAGGGATTTTTTTGCGACCTCTGCCGTTTGTTGTCAGCGCTTCAACCTCAAGACATTTACAGGTGGGCGTTTCAAAAGGACGGAATCCGAAATGAAGCTTTACTTTCTGGGCGGTGCAGATGAGGTAGGCGCATCGTGCACACTCGTTGAAATGGAAGGTCGCAGGATTCTTGTGGACGCCGGAATCCGAATGGGTGCGGCTGCGGGGGCGCAGCTGCCCAACTTTTCGGTACTGGATGAGACAGGTCCTCCTGAGGAGGTACTTGTAACTCATGCGCACACGGACCATACGGGAGCTCTGCCGGTCCTGATGAGTAATCTTCCTGCAGAGGTCAAGATCAGATGCACACCGGCAACACACGCGATCACGCGAATCTTGTTGAGCGACGCGGTGAAGATCATGTCGCATAGAGGGGAACAGGACGGGGAGCTGCCACTTTATCCACCCGAGGCAGCAGACGTATGTATCGGAAGGATGGCTCACGTGCCCTTCCTGTCATCCGTGCCGATCTGCGGCGGTGATCTGAAGGCGACATGGATTCCATCCGGACATATCCTCGGTGCTGCCAGCATATATATCGAGGGCAGCCGTGAAAGTCTGCTGCTGACAGGTGACGTTTCTGTGGCCAATCAGCAAACCATTCCGGGGATGGTGGTTCCACAGTGCCGGCCCGATGTGATGGTCATGGAATCCACCTATGGCAACAGGCAACACGCCGATCGTGCCCAGCAGGAGCGTGCGCTCGCACACCGGGTCGCAGAAGTCATCGAGGCGGGTGGGAAAGTACTGATTCCGGCGTTCGCGGTGGGACGCGCGCAAGAGGTGATACTGATTCTCTCTCAGGCGATGAGAAAGAAAGAGATCCCCAAATTCAAAGTCTTTGTAGACGGGATGGTTAGATCCGTCAATACAGCGTATGCCGAATTTCCGGATGATCTTGCACCTGCTGTCCGCAGGCGAGTTCTGAAGGGCGAAGATCCGTTTTATTCCGATGAGGTGCTGCCCGTTTCCGTTCCTGCGGACCGTGACCGGGTGCTGCAAGGAGATGCATGCTGTATTGTGGCGAGTTCAGGCATGCTGATCGGTGGCGCATCGAGTTACTACGCTCAGCAAATGGTTTCGGATTCGAAGAACCTTATCGCAATTACGGGGTATCAGGATGAAGAGGCGCCGGGGCGTGCACTGCTGGATCTAGCCAGGTCCTCGGAACAGGCGGATCGTGTTCTGATGCTGAACGGGAAGCAGGTGCAGGTCGACTGCAGGGTCGAAACGTATTCACTCTCTGCCCACGCTGACGCCGGTGAACTGATTTCGCTTGTGAGAAGGCTGAGGCCAAGTTCTGTTCATCTCGTCCACGGCGATGAGGAGGCACGTTCAGCCCTTTCCCGGGAGCTGGATGTTCACCTCGAGGGGGGTGTTCATCTGCCTGTAAACGGTACTGTGCAAATGATCGAAACTGAAGCCAAATTGACCAGAGGATACGGTCGACTGGTGCAGGTTTCGGGTATCTCGGGGGGTCGGATTCCGAATGGGGATGCGATGGTCGAAATTCGTGCACACATCGAGCGTTTGGGTCTGAAAGGACCGCTTCGAGTTCAGGAACTCGCGGAGATCTGGTATGGCACAGAATCCTGTGGACACGCTGATCTGGAGACGTTCAGGAAGCACGTTATGGACTCCGGTTCCTTCGAGGCCGACCGCAGAAGGCCCTATCTGTATCATCCGGTTGACGAGAACGATGCAGAAGCGCCGGGTATCATGGAGGTGAATGCCGCGCGATCCTTGATCCTGGATTCCTTTCTCACGGATGCAGGTTTGTTCAGATGCAGCGCTCATGTGGCAGACCAGGCATTTGAACTTGCGTTTTATTTTCCTGATGTGATCCCCGACAAATATGCGCAGGTCCTGGAATATTTGACAGAACAGACGGGATGGACTATTCGTCTTCGGTCGACACCGCATCAGGCTCGATTGGCCGAAGTGGCGCTCGAGATTTTGCCTGATGGGATCCAGGCTACAAAGTCTCCCGCGCTCCGACTCGAGAAGCGTGAGATTTCTGTTGAAGTGAAAGGTGAAGCGGAATCGAAAGGATGGGAGAAAGGAACCATTGCAAGATTTTTGGAACTCACCGGGTTCAGCCTGGTATTGACCGGGCCCGCTTCAGTGAAGCAACCGGTGACGGTCTCCCGACCAGAATGCTGGGAAATCAACCGTTCCTATGAGGAGATCCGTCGAGCTCTGAATGAGGAACAGCATATGCCCCACAGGATCGGAAATAAAGTTGACGGGACAGAAAACTATATCGAAGTTGCATACATCTCCCCAGGGGTGGGTGAGCGGTTCAGGAAGCACCTGGATGAGATCTCTGACAGGATCGGGTGGCCCATCCGGATCAGAAACTCGGCAAATCAGGAGATGATCGCCCGGGAGGCCCGGCGGCTCACGCCGGACGGCTGCCAAATACGAGGGGCGCCCAGATTTCATCTTGCAGAACGGCGTGTAGTTGTACCCGTTGAGATCGCACCGGAAAGCGATCAGGCAGGTCGCCTGGAAACAGAGTTCACGGACCTGACCGGATTCAAAATCGCCTGGGAACTCCCCAGATCCCGATAGTACCCCATGCAGACACAGGAGACATGTGGATATGGATCCCATCCTTATTGCAGCGGTGATTCTTGTGCTGGGCGCGTTGTTGCGGCCAACATCTGCAGCAGCAGAACAGAAGTATTACACAAAAAAAAGACGGGACACGATAAACACCAATCTCCGGAAATATGATTGGGCACGGGAACAACGGGATGAGATCATTTCCAGTGCGGAGAAATGGGCCGGCTATGAGGATGAGAAGCTGAGAACGCTGGTCAGTCCCCCACAGGTTCCCAGAGGGTACCAGGTCCACAATGAAGGATGTCCCGTACACGGCATAAAAGTACACGAACAGGGTCTGTACAAGTGGGTTATCGACTTCGATAACCCGTACAAGGTCACTTGCCCCGTGGGCGGGGAGGTGTATCCATCGAACGACTTTGGAGCGTTCCTGGAATCCGGGATGCAGGATCATTCTCTGCTAACCGGTCCTTACGCCGATGACGGCTGGGGATGGCACCGTCCGGAAGACAAAGAGCCGGCGAACTACTGGTTTGTGGCCTACTACGCACATTGGAGTATGATGCGGTTCCTGATGGAGGCGATCGAAAATCTCGGAAAAGCCACGATCCTTGCGAAGGATCAACGGGATTCGAAACGCTATGCACACAAGGCAGGACTGCTGCTGTGGCAACTGGCTGAGTACTATCCGAACTACGCATATGACAAACAGTCGCGCGAGACGAAAGAGCACAATCCTCAGTATACCGGAAAGCTATTCAATATGATTTGGGCAACCAGGCCGCCTGTGGTGTGTGCTATAGCTTACGATGCGGTTCGACCCTATCTGGCAGAAGATGACAAACTGCAAGACCTTGCGGGTGTATCGTCCGCCGCAATCGACCGGGCAATACGGGAAAGACTTCTGAGGGAGGCGGCCCAATGCACCATGGATGGATCGGGCAGAATTCGCGGAAACTACGGGATGCATCAGAAGACATTGCTTACCCTGTCACAGGTGCTTGACGATTCCGACACGTCTCCTACCAGTCGTGACATGATCGATTATGTGCTGGCCAATCCGAACCTGATCCGTGATACCGATATGGGATTGCGTGACGCTATCGAAAATCTGGTTTACAGGGACGGCATGCCTCACGAGTCTATCGGGTATAACGGGATCTGGGTAAAGGACCTGACGGAACTGGCGGAGCTGCTTGTTGACCAGGGTACGAACATTTTCAATCTGCCCAGATACAAGAAGCTTGTAACCTGGGCATTCGATGTATGCATTGCGGGGAAATTCACACCATCGACCGGAGATACAGGCAATATGTTCGCCCACGGAGGGGTCTGGCAACCCGATGTCTGCCAGATCGCATTGCCCTATCTGGATGACCCCAGACTGGCGTGGGCACTACGGGCGGGCTCGGGCGCCAGGCAGGACCTCTTCAATCTGCCCACCGATGAGCTGGTTTCGGATACTCCCGAAAGCAAGTCTGTGGAAGTGGGGCTCAAGTCGTATCACTTTCCCGCGTACGGGATGGCCAATCTTCAATGTGGGGGGGATGTGAATCGGTCTGCCGTTTCATTTTTCTATGGTGACCACCCTGCTCACAGGCATTATGATCAG
>CAVOEZ010000387.1:0-4906 GCA_963694355.1 Latescibacteria bacterium UBA2968
AGGCTGCAGACGCTACAGTACCCAGATATGAGGGGCCGAACTCATCCGCCACGCCCTTGGCTTGAGGAAGCGTAACATAAGGAATAGCGGTCTCTGATAGAAACGCTCTTACCGCAGAACTATCTTTCCGGGCATCTAGAGAAATTCCAATCACTGCGATCGGGTATTTCGAATTGTTTAGTGCCGTACAAATCTCTTGGAGATTCTCCTGGTCGCCAGGCTGTTCTCTGGCTTCCTCAGAAAAATGGCCCACTTCCCCGCAGTCCATCGAGATTGCAACATCATTGGGTATCGAAAAATATACTGGACCACGAGGCGGCGCTTTGGCAATCCGCAATGCCTGTTCCACAGCAGCTTGCGTAGCCCGTCCGTCCAGTTTGAGCGATGCCTTGGAAATGGGGGCGAAGAGGTCATTCAACTGCAGGTTCTGTTTGTCACTTATTTCTGCAAGTCTATTCACGGTTCGGGCAGAGATTGCCAGGAGAGGATCCCTGTCCAGATATGCGCTGGCCACACCCAGAACCAGATTACAGGCCCCGGGACCCAGTGTCGCCAGACAAACGCCTGGCAGACCTGTTAATCTACCGGCCGTGGCCGCCATAAACGCAGCGGCAGATTCGTGTCCAGTAAGTACAAATTTAATGCCCCGAACTTCCAGGGCCTCGATCAGATCGACAACTTCTCCGCCCGGGTGTCCAAAGGCATATCTGACGCCCGAGGTATAAAGCGTATCCGCAACCACAGCAGCGCACGTCCTGCTCAATTTGCAGTCCCTTCCTAGACGTTCCTCAAACCTTCGCCAGCTCGATGCGGTTCTTCCCATTTTCCTTGGCGCGATACAATGCCTGATCGGCAGCCAACACAGCCGCTTCAGAACTGTCAGGAACGCCACAGAATATCCCGATAGACATGGTGCCATCGGTCCGCTTTTCAACCGCCGATCGGATGCGTTCTCCAAGAGCCAATGCCTGCTCATCCGATGCCGGTTCTACGATTACAGCGAACTCGCCTCCCGCCCATCTGGAAACGAAATCAGATCCGCGGACCACATCTTTCAGGATCGATGCAATAGTACGAATAAACTGGTCCCCGGCATCGTGTCCACGTGTGTCATTGATCGTCTTGAGCGAGTCCGAATCCATGTAAATCAAAGCAATCGGTCGCGTGTGGCGCTTGGATGCCTGAATCATGGTCTCAAAGAGATCTTCGAACCCCCTGCGATTATAGAGCCCGGTCAGGAAATCGATTCTCGATTCCATCTCCATTTGCTTCGCCACGGATGCATTCACCCGGGCGAGTTCCTTGTAGAAACTAACCGCCAGCGCCATTAATTCGGTAGATTCAACAGACTCCTGCGGCAGCCAGACAATGCGATTGCGACCCAAATGCTTCGCTTTTATGAGCAGTTGATGCGCCGTCGAAAACATCAGCTCATCCATCTCCGACACAATGCCATAGTCCGCCCCCGGATGCTGAAGCCCCCCGCCGCTGATGCGCACATCGAACCCCGCACGATCCGTAATATATTTAACGATCTCTCCGTGGAGCGTGTCGCAGCTGAATCCTGCATCCGAATTTGTGATCACAAGACCAAATTCATCTCCACCGGTGCGGAATCCCTTCCACCCTTTTTCTTCAAAAAACTCTTCCGCCAGAGCAAGGGCCCTATCGCCAGCCTGTATCCCTTCCTTAACGTTTACTCGTCGAAGTTCATCGAAATCTAAAAGCAGAAGCCCCTTGAAGGTGCCTGCGATCATCTCCTCTTTGAGCTGCAGGCGGAATTCCTGTGCACCTGATTTTGAAATTTCTTTTTTGGACTCCTCAGACATGACGCCTCCGAAATCTACCTGAACTCAGCTGGGCAAAACGAAGATTGGAAAAATAACCCATTCAATTACCAACGCTACCAAAATCCCTCCGCCGAAACCTGGTGGTTATCTGACCCTTTTACGAACACGGTGTTCTCAGCGGCCCCGCCTCCTGACAGCTACACCAGGGAATTTCGAAGCTTCTCAGACACTTCCAGTTAAGGTTCAGGATTCACACCCTGAAGCATTCCTTCCCACGCCCGGTGCCCTGTTATCACGGAACCGGGATTGCGGTGACTTCTTGCCAAATAACCAGGAACATTGTCCCTGCCGGTAGGTTGCTCGGGATCGCAGTACCGAATGTCGGCGCTCCATCGAATGCGTTCTGTCCGGTTTGGAAAAGACCTGTGTATTGTGCGATGCTGGAACACTACGGCGCTGCCTTTTCGTACCGGACAGGCGATGCCCTCGGAGAAAGGAAGGTGGGTAGTTTCTATACCTGAACCGGGATATCCCGATACTGTTCCGTGCGGTTTTAAACCCTTGCAGTGGCTCTCCGGTATCACCTCGAGGCACCCATTTTTCGTGGTGGTGTCCACAAGCGGTATCCAGAAATTTACCATCACAGTCTCTTCGGCCGAGGGGTCCAGGAATCCGAGATCTTGATGCCAGGGGATCAGGGACTCTTGCTCTCCAGGAAATTTCGCCTGACAGTTGAACTGTGGATGGACCAGAATTTCCTCTCCGATCACGGATTCTACCAGATCGAGGATCTCTCCACAGGTCATCAGTTCAAACATTCCCTGGGACCTGAGGTTCTTTCCGGTCACGGCTTGTTCGACGTCATTGCCTTGTCCGAGCACTTTTCGCAGACTCGCCAATTTCAGATCAAACGGATCACCCTCAAAACGTGTCGAAAGTCTTCCGGCTTTATAGGCCTCATCTATCATTCCATCCACAACCCGGATGATATCGCCCTCGACGTGGTCCAGAATATCGAAGGGAATGAAGTCTTCGACAATCACAAATCCAAGGGTGAAGAATTTCGATAGCTGATGTTCAGTCATCCCGCTCATAGGGTTTCCTATAGCTTTTTGACATAATTTCGGTTGTGTTTCTTCAAACTGTCATCGGAGCCAAGCGCATAATGCTTGGACATATCGGGAGAGTAGCGGGAGGCTTCTGGCGTTCTTCCGAATTCTTCTGCTATGGCCCGGATATGATGAGGACCCGCACCGCAGCAAACACCCAGGTAGCGCGCGTCCAGGTCGAAGGCAGACCGGGCAAAAGCGGCCATCTCATACCTGTTGCAGGTAAAGGGATCCAGCGCCGTCGGGAACGGGCGATCGCCTGGCAGGTATTCACTTCCCGGATCCTGAAGGGATTGGAATGTGGGCTGCTGGGCGTGAGTACGATAGGGTACGGGCAGTGCCGCAACGTGACAACTGACCGCTTCACGAATTCGTGCTACATCCGGCAGCATGGTATCCGGTCCGCGTGTGCAGTTCACGCCCACCACATCGGCGCCCTCCTGCTCGAGCATCCTGGTGGCCTCGTCGATTTCGACCCCGTCTCGCAATCCCGCATCCTGGTGGTGGGCAAAGGTGACCACGGCGGGAAGCCCGGAGCGTTTTATGGAGGCCAGCGCCAGAAGAGCCTCCCCATAGTAGGCGAAGGTTTCACCAATAATGAAGTCCACACCCGCTTCTACCGCCCAGGCTACCTGTTCATCGAACATCGCCGTCACCTGCTCGTCCGTAGCCTTGTCCGCAGGATCCCACACATTGGTATTGCAGATGTTTCCGGCGAGCAAAGGACGGTTTGCTGAGAATTCTTCCGCCACAGACTCTGCGATTTCCAGCGCATTGCGCTGGAGTGGCTCAAGCAGGTCCTCTTTGCCGATTAGCCTCAGCTTTTCCCTGTGGCCGTAGTAGGTGAAGGCTTCGATCACATCGGATCCTGCCCTCACAAACTCCCTGTGTAAATTTGCCACGACCTCTGGATGCTCCAGAACCACCTCAGGCACATAGGCGCCTGCCTGAAGGTAGCCCCGCCGTTCCAGTTCAAAGAGGTATCCTTCGGCGCAGATCACAGGTCCGTTCTCCAGTCGTTCCAGAAGACCGCTAGACGCATTGGATGATTCAGGCATGAGGTGCTCCTTCTCGGTGTTTACAAAGGGTTGTTGTTCTACTGCAATGGTGGATGCAAATTGTGCAAGGGTGCCACTCAGAACTGACCGTGTCACGCCAGACAGACAGAGCCGACTGGAGCACTAATGCAATGTTCGACTAAAGCGATGAATCGACAACCGACTCGCCGGCTGGTACTTCGAGAAACCGCGCGATGACATTTCTTGTAATTCTGGACACATTATTTCCGTAGTGGTTGTGCGACAGGCTGCCTGTCCAGGTAACGGATCCGGCTGAAAACACTGCGCCGCCATCAGGATAATTCAAAATCGTCATATCGGATACCGGAGGAACGAATGTACGTCTGGGAGGCATAAAGGATGCATGTGCTGCTCGGGCGAGGACAACAGGTTCAGGTGTCGCATCATCCCACATCCACGGCTGAACCGCGTCCATCTCGAACCCCGCTGCACTTCCCAGATTCAATCCGAAATTCCCAACTGTCTCCTCGTCACCTACACCTTCGAATATGAACCCGTATTTCGGGTCACGACTTGCGGGCAGCCGCTCAAATCCCCACTCGCCCCGAGCTTCTGTCCACACGTTCGCCGCATGCTCTACACCCAAAATACCGCGAGCAGGCAGTCCTCGTCTCGACCACAAGCCACCGAGTTCCAGGGTCGTACTGTGCTGCGATTCCCCAGCGGCAGGCTGATAGGTAGGCCCATAGTCACCTTCACCACCTCTTCTGAGTTCCATAATATGCGGTCTTTCAGGATCGATAGACATCACCCAGTAGACACCGTTCCCACCCAGATAGAGCACGCGGCCACCCTGACGAGTATATGCGATAATGCTCTTGACCATAGACTCAGTCCAGTACTCCGGGTGACTGCCGAGCAGCACGCAGGAATATCCGGACAGGAGCTCCAATTGGCGTTCGTGCAAATTTTCGTCCGCAAAAACATC
>CAVOEZ010000388.1:0-4903 GCA_963694355.1 Latescibacteria bacterium UBA2968
GCATGATAACGGTGATACTGTCGTAGGCCTCTATAATATCTTCGGGGCCAGGAATAGCGATCTCTCCTGCACGGGTTAGGGAAACGGCCAGAACCCCGTCGTTCCGATCCGGAGGAAAAAGATCCTTTATTCTCTGCCCGGCTACAGGAGCGTCTTCCCGAACAACCATTTGTCGCATCTGAACTCTGCCGTGAGCGAAGTTTTCAATTGCAACGGCTGCCGGATTTTCGATAAGTTTTGCTATTTCGAAGGCAGTGAGTGATTGAGGAGATATAATGAGATCGATACCGAGAATGTTGCGGTATTCGATTTTATCTCCACCGTGGTAAGCCTGATTGTAGACCCTTGCCGCCGTTTTCAAAGTGCCCAGTTGGCGAGCCGTAACACCAGCTATAAGATTCACCTCGTCACTGTTCGTTACAGCAGCCACCAGGTGTGCGTTCTGTGCTCCCGCGCCTTCGAGCACCTGGGGGCTCGCCCCATGGTCACAAATCGTTCGAACATCCAGGAGCTCCTCGACCCGCTGGAGCCGCTCACGATCCGTGTCTATCACCGTAACATCGTGGTCCTCCATGGACAGCACCTGAGCGATATGATTTCCGGCCTGCCCGGCGCCTACTACGATCACTTCCATGCCTGGACCTCTGGGGGGACCATCCTAACGGACCCTTCGTCTGTGAGAGTCCCGTCGCAGCACGATCTCCCCGCGCTTGAATGCGCGCACCGCCCCGGTCGATTCAGAAACGGCCACTGCAATCGCCTTGCTGTGCTTGGTTACCGCTGCCGCAGCCACGTGTCTTGCACCGAGACCCTTTGGCAGTGTCAGGCCTCTCACATCGGCTGTGATATACCTGCAGCCCGAAAGAATTACACCATCCTCCTGAATAATAAACGCGCCATCCATCTGCGCAACTTCCTTGACACCCTCTTTGTTGTCCGGATTGCAGATGTTCTTTTCACGCTCGGAATACCCACGAAATGGGTCGTAAGTCATTACCCTGGAATTCTCCAGTACCTTGTCAGAATCTCCAAGAACGAACAGTGTGCCGACAGAGTCTCCTTCACGGCCTTCCTGACCAATGTGAACGGCGATATCGAGGACCGCCTTGACGACCTCTATAGGCAAATCCCCTGACAGTGCCGCGACACTTTCCGGGTCGAACCCATCGAAACCCTGGCTTGTGTCCACCGCCACCATGGTATCAATCCCGCGTCTCTGCAGAAGATTCACAAGGCAGACCAGCCGGTTTCCTTTCTGGATGTAGCCGCCTTCCATACCCAGGATAATGCCCTGTCGAACGCGTTCGAAATTGGAGACATCGTCGACATCGAAATCGAACTGAAGTCTCCGGATCCCCAACTCTTCCACGCCCTGAAGGAATCGCGAGTTTCTGGTCACGACCAGAACCTGACAGATGTCATTGAGCTTCTTTAATGCCGTTCGGCTTAGACCAGATTCTGCCACAAGCAGAATCATGTCGGCCTTGATCTGGCGAGCCAGATCCCCTCCCATCTTCAGCATTGCTGGAGAGTTGCCTGGATTCTGTTTTGCCATTCCGTCTGAATCTCCCGAAATTCAAGCCTGGGGAAGGATCGTGGGGCAGGTGCAACTGAAAGCGGAACCAACTCATCGTTTGCTCGGGTAAAGCTGCCCGGAAACAAACTACCTCTTGTTGCCAAATTTTCTTTTGCGTCCATATGAAACGGGTTTATCTGAAACATTTCCCCCCGGCGCAACACCTGGGGTAACCCGGTGCTCGGTCTCTGGAATTTGTGCTTCAGACTCCAGGGCCAGGTATTCTTTGTCCATTTCCTTTACAAGAATGGTAGGTCCACAGTCAAAGAACTCGACACCAGCTTCGTGTGCACGCAACGCGTCTACCCTGACTACCGCATTGGGTCCGTTTTTTCCACCCAATTGGCCGGCAACACTCGCTTCAAATGACAGGTGGATGTATTGCCTGTCTTCTGGTTGAATACCTTCCAACAAAATCCTCTCCAGCTGTGAAGGCTCCACACCCTTGTAAAGATACTCTGGCGGTGGTGTAGGGTCGACTCCCAATTCTACTGGAAAACTGTGTCCGTATCGTGCCCGGATTCTGCCGTCCTCAATCAGAAACCTTTGCTTTTCGGAATCGTTAACCACCGATTCGATGTGAGCCAGTTCCACATCTGGGTCCCTGTCCTGAATCGCCAGCAGCACCGACCCGAGATCGGCGGAACCATAACGATCCACTTCTATGCCGAACTCATCCGGTCGATGACGCAACATGAGTGAAAGCAACTTCGAGATGCGAACATTTGAGCGATTCCAGGCCATATTCTCCTCTGTGGTATAGAGTGCCATTCGAAATGGCATGACGGATTTGGATCCAACACCAAAAAATCTTTCTCAGCCACCGTTGAGTGCTACATCCTGGGCGACTTCGATATTTGCAACACCTACTACGTCCATCTGCGAAGGCACGTTCAGGTCCACAAGATTGGGTTTTGCCAGAAGACATCGGTTGAAACCCAGCTTATGGGCCTCCATTACACGCCTGCCAGCTTGCGCTACAGGTCTGATTTCACCCCCCAGTCCGACCTCCCCTATTGCCAGCGTCCCACCGCTGATGGGCCGGTCCCGAAAACTGGAGACCATAGCCAGTGCTGCACCAAGATCCACCGAGGGTTCTCCTGTGCGCAGGCCTCCGGCAACATTGATGAACACATCCTGCGAGCCCAGGTTGAGACCGCACCGTTTCTCGAGGACGGCGATCAATATTGCCATCCGTCTTCCATCGAAACCTGTTGCGACTCTTTGGGGATATCCAAAGCTGGTTTGTGTCACAAGCGCCTGAATTTCAGCAAGAATCGGCCGCGTACCCTCGATACTGCAAACGGCCACATTGCCTTTAGTTTCGCTGCTCCGTTCCGAAAGAAACGCCTGGGATGGGTTGGCAACCTCCACCATTCCGTTCTCACCCATGTGAAACACACCGATCTCATTCGTTGATCCGAACCGGTTTTTCGCGGCCCTCAGAATCCGATAAAGACCATGTCGGTCCCCTTCCAGATATAGCACGGTATCTACCAGGTGTTCCAGAACCTTGGGACCGGCCACGGTTCCCTCTTTCGTGACATGCCCCACAAGAAAAAGGGTGGTTCCACTGGTTTTCGCCAGATTCACCAACCTGGCGGCGCACTCACGAACCTGGCTCACGCTTCCCGGTGCACTGGTCAGATCCGGATGAAATATGGTCTGGGCAGAATCTATCACAACCGCAACCGGATTCACTTGATGAATATGGCTACAGATCTGATGAAGATTCGATTCTGATACCAGAAACAGATTCTCCGACAGCGCGCCTACGCGGTGCGACCTCATCTTTACCTGGGCGGCAGATTCTTCTGCAGAAACATACAACACCTTCAGTCCGGCCAATGCCAGCTGACCGACACCCTGGAGCAACAGGGTTGATTTTCCAATGCCTGGATCTCCACCAACCAGCACCGCACCACCAGGCACAATGCCGCCGCCTAACGTCCGATCGAGTTCTGCTATTCCCGTCGTGACACGTTCCTCCGGATTTCCATCTATCTCCGTAATCGGGCGGGGTGAATCACCTGTTAGGGTCGGAGATGCTCCATTGGGAGAAGACACAGGTTCGGTCTCTTCCACGCAGGAATTCCATGCCTCACAGCCTGTACAACGGCCGAACCAGCGGGATGAAGAACTTCCACACTTCTGGCACACATAGCGGGTGCGGATCTTGGCCATCTGTATTCCCGGTAGGATTAAAACGGCTCGTCCCTGTAGATTTCCGGTTCCTCAAACCGTCCGTAGTCGCCTATCCACTGGAGGAACACGCTGCCGGTTGGGCCATTGCGCTGTTTGCCCAGAATGATTTCCGCAACACCCTCCTGTGGATTCCCTTCTTCGTCCGGTATTCCGTATACTTCCGGTCTATAGAGAAACATCACAACATCGGCATCCTGCTCTATACTTCCACTTTCACGGAGATCCGAAAGCTGGGGCCGCTTATCGGTGCGGGACTCCACCGCCCTTGAAAGCTGGGCACACGCGACAATGGGGATGTATAATTCCTTGGCCAGGGCTTTAATGGATCGCGAAATTCTCGCGATTTCCTGTTCTCGGTTGTCTGTTCTTTCGGAGGTCGTCATCAACTGGAGGTAGTCGATCACAATCATACCGATGTCATATTCGGCCTTGGCTCTTCTCGACTTAGCCCTCAGTTCCAGAATAGAAATGCCTGGCGTGTCATCGATATAGATGGGGGCTTCGGCGAGCTTACCCGTCCACGCCGAAAGGCGCTGCCATTCTTCTTCGGAAAGTCTGCCGGTCCTCAGTCTGTGAGAACTCACCCTCGCTTCTGAACACAGGAGCTTTTGAACAAGCTGCTGAACCGACATTTCGAGCGAAAAATAAAGAACCGGTGCCTTACCCTTCACCGCAGCGTTTCTGGCCATGCACAGCGTGAGTGAGGTTTTACCCATAGAAGGTCTGGCGGCTAGAATGATCATCTCCGATGGCTGCAAGCCCGCCGTGATCTCATCCATGTCGGAGTATCCCGTGGTCACTCCGGTAAGTGCTCCTGGGTGCTCGTGCGCACGCTCGATTGCTGCGAATGTCTCGGGTAGCACAGATTCAACAGACATTACACCCTTGCCCAATTCGTGCTCTGCGATACTGAACACCCTTTGCTCGGCCCGGTCGATCACCTCGTGGACATCTTCCGTCTCTTCGTAACACTCGGTCACGGTCTGCGTGGCGGCATCGATCAACCTCCGGCGGAGCGCCCTTTCCAGCACGATCTTGGCGTGATATTCCGCGTTCGTTGCAGTTGCCATTTCTCCGGCCAAAGAAGCGATATAGGCTGGGCCTCCCACGTCCTCCAACTGC
>CAVOEZ010000389.1:0-4891 GCA_963694355.1 Latescibacteria bacterium UBA2968
CGTAGACGTCCAGGTCCAGGTTGCGGTCCCAGTTGAGGGCGTTCATAGACAGGTCGAGGTGCGCGTCTACCAGCATCATGGCAAGTCTCCCGCGGTATCAGTAACAGGCGTAGTTTCCTGGATGTCGCAACGATAGACCCAGGTGCCCTCTTTTACATAATGCATGGCAAAGGCGAGCCGGAGTCGGTCGGAAGAGCGATTTGAGTAAGAACCGTGAATGGTACGTCCCGTGAAGAACACGCCCGAGCCTTGCGCCACGGCCAGAAAGGTGAGTTCTTCGGGTGTGATGTCCTCGATCTCATGGGCGTGCATGGTTTCCACCCACGATTTGCCATCGGGGCCCTTCATCGGATAATCGGTAACCCAGGAGGCATGTTCGCTCTCGTCCTCGGGCTTCTTGGTGCTTCGCAGCGGCTCGAGATGGCTTCCCTCAGCGACGCACAGGCCGCCGTTGTCCCTGTCCGTATCACTCAGGGCGATCCAGCACGCCATCAACGTATTCGGCTCGTTCCGGATGTAGTGCGCATCCTGGTGGAGGGCGATTCCTGTTCCTCCCTCCGGTTGTTTGGCCATGTACATCGTTTGTACGATACGTGGTGCCCCGTTCAGCAGTTGGTTGACAACAGATACGATGCGAGGGTGCGAAGCAAGCCTGTTCCAATGGTCATCGGCCGTGTGTTTTCGAAGCCCCAATTCCCGGACTTCGGGGGATTTGGGTTTTGCTTCGTGATCCAGAAAGGTGTCGATCTCCTGGGGTGACAGAAGATCCGGTATCTGGATGTATCCCGCCTGATTGTAGCTGTCGATCTGCTCGGGGGTGAGTCCGGTTGACATATCCAGCCCTTCGATGTCAGGACCTTTTCAGCCCGGTGAGGTCAAACGGATTGGACCAGGCTTTGGATCCGTCCGGTCCGACAATTTCGAAGCGTGCCCATTTTGCGTTGGCACGGAGAGGGAATGTGGCGGTCTCGAATGTGCCGCCATTTTCAGTATACTGGGTCCCAAAGGTGTCGGAGATGGCGAAAATTCGTTGTGCCTCCGAGCATTTCACAGTGGCCTCAGCCTGAGACCTCTCGTCCCCTTCTTTGTCCGTCCGCTTGATCTGAATGTCGAGAATCTCAGGTCCGGTACTGCTGTAAGTGCTGCCCCGCTCCAGGGCATCGGTGATCGACTGGGCCGATGTGTCTTTTACCCTGGCCATTGTCCAACCCTGGTAGGTGTCGCGCTTTGTGGATTCCAGAGCATGCGAATCGTCATTGGCAAGCGCGGGAAAGATCCGGTTTTCAAGTGCCATCCAATCATCCCAGTGAACGGACGACTCTCCTCTTCCAGCGCATCTGCAGGTGGAATTGAACACTTCCACACCCGCCAGGCCGGTGAGCGGGAAGGTGTCCCGGAGAATATTGACCGAACTCCAGTGTGGGTGGGCGAGCCAGATAATTCCGCCCTGTTCCCTGACGGTGTCGATGACGTGCTGGGGAGGCATGTTCTCGGAATCCATATCCTCGTGGATGTTGAGGGCAAGGAAGTGATGCTTCTGGCCGCCAAATGGATTGTCTGGGTGAAGTTCCGCGCCCTGGATGAGCGTGAATCCTTCGGGGCAATCCACCGAGTCGATGCGGGTGATTTTGCGGTGGTCGGAAATGCAAAGGTAGTCATACCCCTGTTTGACATATCCGTCCAGTCGCTCCTGGGGCGTTGGCTTCCCGTCTGAGTTCGTGGTATGCGAGTGCAGGTTTCCCTTGACCCATTTGTATCCGTCTTGGGATGACAGGTCGAACGGGCTGATCAATTTTTGCTCGGGGCTTTTGGGCATGTTGTCTCCTACCTTATTTGAGTAAGCGTCTGGATCCTGATATTCAGAATTTCCTGGACTGATTGTGCCCGGTCAGGTTCCTGACCACCATACTTTGCCATCCTTGACCGAGGTCTTGCAGACCAGTTTGCTTTCCCCCATGAGGGTCTCTTTTTCCGAATCCATCAATTCGAATGTGCCGCGTTCAAGCTCCAAAACGGCCACATCTGCAATTGCGCCCACACCCAGATGACCGAGGTCGTCGGCTCTGCCGATCGTCCGTGCCGGCTCGATGGTTGTGCGCATGATGACTTCCTCCAAAGGCATCCCCAGATTGATGAATTTGGACATGGTCGTTGGCAGATCATATACCGGGCCATCGATGTTGAGGGCGTGAATATCGCTGCTGATGGTGTCCGGCGGAAAGCCGTCTTCCATTGCGCGGCGGCCGACGTCATAGCTGAAACTGCCCAGTCCGTGGCCAATGTCGAAGACCACGCCACGCGCTCTGGCTTCTCTTGCGACGGTCAGGACTTTTCCCTTGTCATCCAGTATACCTGCGATTTCCCCACCGTGAAAGCAGTGCGTGACAATATCGCCCGGACGGAGTGACGGGAGGAGGTCGTCGAGTGGCACGTCTGAGTTGGAGATGTGGATCATGAGCGGCTTCTCGCAACGACGTGCGGCTTCCAGGGCGAGTTCGAGGAGATCTCTGAGGTCTGCGTCTCCGCCCACACCGCGATAGAGACGTGCCTTCACACCCAGTGCCGTTTTCGGATGATCGAGAACCGCCTGGGCGCACGCCTCTGGCTGAACATAACCATCGTAGACCATTTCTCCCCGTCGCCAGGGAAGACCCACGCCCGAAAGGTTCACATACGCGAGGATTCGGGTTTGCGATTGTTCGATGATATACCGCTCGAGGCCCCGATAGTTGATCCAGCCGGCTGTTCCCGTGTCGATCGAGGTCGTAACCCCAGTTCGCGGACAGAGGTCATCGGCTTCAATGCCGAACATCGAAACGTCCTTGTAGACGTGTGTGTGCAGATCGATAAGGCCGGGAACTACGAATTTTCCGGAGACGTCCACTGTTTCGGCGGCGCTCGCGGAATCCAGAGATTTGGCTACTGCAGATACTTTTCCATCTTTGATGCCCAGATCCCCTGGACCATTCCAGCCGTTGGCCGGATCGAGGATGGTGCCGCCTTTTAGGAGCAGACTGTACGCTTCAGGCATGATTGTTTTCCGGATGGGGGGTGTCAGTTGGGTTGGCGGTTCAGCTTACGATGGGCGGCAGGTTCGTAACCGGGCAGGCTCTGGGGCCATTTACGGAATATCCCATGTCACTTAGAATACAGCCGATCTGGGTTTCCAGTTTGAGCAGGTAATCCTTTTCCTCGTGACTCATGACCTGGCGGGAAGGGCCGACATCAAAGCCCCGGACGCCAACACCCGTTTTGAATCCTTCCGGGAAGTTTACGCCGAGCAGCATGAGGTTGATCAGATCGAGGATCCGATATTGAAGGGTTCGCGCCCGTTCCAGATTGCCAATTAGCGTTTGCTGGTAGATTTCCACGATGACCTCTGGAATGATCCCGGAGGTGGCGATGGTTCCGCCGCTTGCACCCATGAGGATCGAAGGACAGAGGATCTCTTCGCACCCGACCAGGACAACATAGTCCGGCCTTTGAGCCCGAAGACGGTGCATGGTATTGATGAGTCGCGGAAGGTCACGGCTGGAGTCTTTTGTTCCCATGATTCGCTCATACTGCAGCAGGGCTTCCATGGCGTCCAGGGACAATTCCTGGGTGAACTGGGGGATGTTGTAGAGCAGGATGTCGAGCGGCGTACTTCGTGCAATTTCGGAGAAATATTCTACAAGACTCGTTTCGGACATCTTGTAATAGTAGGGGGGGACGAGGGATATCGCGTCTACACCGATTTTGGCGTAAAAGTCGGCCATCTCCAGGACTTCGCGAACATTGCCCTCACTGGCGCCTGCCAGGATGGGCACGCGGCCCTGATTCACATTTGCAATGATCCGGACGACTTCTTGGCGCTCCGCCCTCGTGAGTCTTACGAATTCGCCCGTGCTTCCATTGGGGTAGAGTCCGTGGATGCCCGCCTGTATCAACCACTCTACATACCGTTCCATTTCCGCAAAGTTAATGTTATTCGCGGCATCGAAGATCACAATGTTCGGACAAAGGATGCCTTTGAACTCTCGTTTTCCGGAAGCGGAGGAAAACGTCGGGCCAGGTGATGTAGTAGCCGCCGATGCTTCCTTGCGGGTGACCTGAATCTGGCGGGCTTGCAAGAAGTCCCTGGCGAGTGGGGTGAGTGTCGATTTCGGGCAGATTTCAATTTCTTTGGCGTCACCTGCTCGTTTTTCCAGCAGCTCGGCAGTGATTACCTTGTCATCGATTCTGATCATGAGGCTTCCTCGAGATGGTTTTCACGGTTTGATTGTCAAGCCCGGGCGAGGCAGGTTTCGATTTCCGGGAAGGGATGGGGAATCAGTTCCGCCGCTACCAGTTCACCATACTTCTCCGCTTCCTTCGCCCCTATTTCGAGGGCCTGTCCCACCGCGCCAACGTCTCCCCTGATAATGCTTGCCGTTAGGAAATATCCTGCGCGATACCGTCCTTCATAGCGAACGTCCGCGGACTTGAGCATCTGGTCCACGGCCTTTACGAGTCCAATCGTGCTGCGTGTCTCGATCAATCCCATGGCTTCGCCGCTTGGATTCACATTTGCAGCGTCCGCGGGTGAACGGGCGAAGCAAGCAGCCATTTCCGGCGCCGGACGTGAGATCACGCACGATCCGTTCAATTCACACACACTTTCGGCGATTATCCTACCCGCCTCAATGGCGGACTGGACAGCATCGACATTTCCGCGGACGATGGCGTCGACGCGTCCACCGCTGGCGATGCTGAGGCGGACAAGCTCCACATCCGCGGATTTGACCATGGCATCGCTGCTGGTGATGACGGAGACGTAGCCGGTCGTTTCAAGGACACCCAGGGTGCCTTCCGGTACAGCACTCAGGTCGATAGGGGGTGGGAGTAAGCAACCCAATCCTGCCGAGGGTCC
>CAVOEZ010000390.1:0-4882 GCA_963694355.1 Latescibacteria bacterium UBA2968
GCCGCCGCCAATGATCTTGCCCAGAGTCGTCATATCGGGTTCTACCCCATAAAGCGACTGCGCACCGCCCGGGTGAACCCTGAATCCGGTGATGACCTCATCGAAAATAAGGACAATGCCGTGTTCCGTGGCCAGTGCCCGGAGCCCCTCGAGGAACCCTTTCGCAGGCGGGATCACCCCCATATTTCCGGCAATAGGCTCAACAATAACGGCGGCAATCTCGTCCTTGTTCTCCAAAACCACTTTCTTAACCGCCTCGAGATCATTAAATGGCGCAGTAATCGTCCCTGAGGCTGTCCCTTCAGTCACTCCCGGACTGCTTGGAACGCCCATAGTCAAGGCCGAGGAACCTGCCCGGATCAGGAAACTATCTGCGTGACCGTGCCAGCAGCCCTCGAACTTGATGACCTTTTCGCGCTCGGTATACCCCCTTGCGAGCCTGACTGCCGACATGGTCGCCTCGGTACCCGAATTGACCATCCGCACCATATCCACAGAGGGTACCAAATCCACGACCAGATTCGCGAGCTGGACCTCAACCTGGGTGGGCGCACCAAAACTTGTCCCCTGTTCGCATACTTTTTTCAATGCTGCCACAACTTCAGGATGCGCATGTCCCAAGATCAGCGGTCCCCAGGAACATACATAGTCGATATACACGTTTCCGTCGACGTCGTAGACCTGCGAACCCTCACCTCTGGCGATAAAGAGGGGTTCGCCCCCGACGGGTCCGAATGCTCTGGCCGGACTGTTCACGCCACCCGGAATTACCTTTTGTGCCTCTTCGAACAGCTCTTTGGATCGGATTCCCACGGCCAACTCCCTCTGGATTCATGTTTGATTCAGACAGTGTTCAAGTTCTGTTAAATTTACCTCCCGCCCCCCACCTGTCAAGGTAATTCAACCTGAATATACCGCGCTTTCCCCTTGCCTGCATTGAACACGGTTGGTATATTGACTCAACGAATATTTGCGGCAGTAGCTCAATGGATAGAGCATCTGGCTTCGGACCAGACGGTTGGGGGTTCGAGTCCTCTCTGCCGCACCATCGGAGTCCTGTGGCGTTTGCCCGGGACTCCGATTTCTTTTTTACATCTTAACGTGTTAACGCGCATCTCCTCCATATGCCTTGACATCCCGGGGGATATGAGTAATTTCCTCTCGATTCGACGAAGTCATTCCTACCTACTGTCAACAGCCCTTCATGTCCCAAACACCAGAAAACAAATACATTGTTATCCGCGGCGCCCGGCAGCACAATCTGCAGGACATCGACCTGGATATTCCGAGGAATCGCCTCGTGGTCATCACGGGCCCTTCGGGCTCGGGGAAGTCCTCTCTCGCCTTCGACACTATTTATGCCGAAGGCCAACGCAGATACGTGGAATCCCTCTCCACATATGCCAGACAATTTCTGGATCTGATGGAAAAACCGGACGTAGACCGGATAGACGGACTCTCCCCTGCGCTGGCCATTGAGCAGCGGGGTCACACCCGTAGTCGCAGATCCACAGTCGGTACCGTAACTGAAATCTACGATCATCTTCGCCTGCTCTTTGCGCGTGCGGGCCAGCCTCACTGTCCTGGCTGTGGAAACTCAATATCCCGCCAGAGTGTTCAGGAAATGGTAGACGCCGTCCTGGCGCTTCCCGAACGCACCCGACTTCAAATCCTTGCGCCGCTGGTAAAGCAACAGAAGGGCACGCACAAAGAAGCCCTGAATCAGCTCAGGAAAGATGGATATGTACGCGTGCGCGTAGATGGCGAAGTCCGGTCGCTGGATGAGGACCTGCACCTCGATGCGGCCCTGGACCACAGCGTGGAGGCCGTTGTCGACAGACTCATTTCAGGCCCCCAGATCGCCAGACGGCTTGCCGATTCGATCGAAACCACATTGCGCATCTCTGGAGGGTTGGTTACGATCGACATCCTGGAGGACAGGGAACTCACCTTCTCCACGCGCTTCGCCTGTGCAGACTGCGACCTCAGCTTTGAGGAAATGGAGCCCAATCTCTTCTCCTTCAACAGCCCGAAGGGGGCCTGCCCGAACTGTGAGGGACTGGGCAGCCGACTCGAAATCGACGAAGACCGCATTGTCCCAAATCCGGAGCTCTCAATCTCGAACGGCGCCATTGCCCCGTGGGGTGTTCCGAAGGGAAATGCAGAAGGGGAGCAACTGCAGCGACTGGCGGATCACTTCCAATTCCGAATCTCCGATTCATTCTCTTCTTTGCCTGTCAAAGCACGGAAGGCCATTCTCCACGGCAGCAGATCAAAAGCGCTCAAATTCGACGGCATTATACCTGCGCTGGAAAAGCAGTATCGGGATGCGCCAACAGATGAAACCAGGGCCGCAGCAGAAGCGTATATGAAACCCCGTATCTGCCAGGCGTGCTCCGGCCATCGGCTCAACGGCCAGTCCCTTTCGGTAAGAATCGAAAACAAAAACATCGCAGAAGTCACCGGCCTCACAGTAACCGCCGCAAGCCACTTTTTTGAGACACTCCCGGTGGGCGACACACTCGCCCCTGTGGTCCGTCCCATTCTGACAGAACTCAAGAATCGCCTCTCCTTCCTTCAAGATGTGGGTGTGGGCTACCTGACACTGGACAGGAATGCGTCCACCCTCTCGGGTGGAGAAGCCCAGCGCATCCGACTCGCCACACAGATCGGCTCCCGCCTTTCCGGCGTACTCTACGTCCTGGACGAACCCAGCATAGGTCTCCACGCGCGGGACAACCAAAAACTCATCAAGACCCTGATTCGCCTCCGAAATCTTGGAAACACGGTACTCGTTGTAGAGCACGATCGGGACACCATGCGCGCGGCGGATCATCTGATCGACCTGGGCCCGGGAGCCGGGGACCACGGTGGCCGTGTAATCGCCCAGGGCACACCCGAGGAGATCGCACAGAACGAAGACTCCCTGACAGGGGCTTACCTCTCCCGCCGAAAACACATTCCGCTGCCGCCCGACACGCGGACACGTCGATCTGAACTCACCCTCAGCAATGCACGCGGCCATAACCTGAAATCGGTCGATGTAACCATCCCCCTGGGGCTCTTCCTGTGTGTTACCGGGGTATCGGGATCCGGGAAAAGCACACTCATCAACCAGACCCTCTATCCTGCGCTTGCGCGTCATCTCCATCGTTCGAAACTGGAACCTCTGGAACACGACGAGATCAAGGGCTTAGGCGCCCTGGATAAGGTCATCCGCATCGACCAGACCCCTATTGGCCGGACCCCTCGGTCCAACCCGGCAACCTACACGGATCTATTCACTATCATAAGGGACCTCTTTGCCCAACTTCCCGAATCCAAGGTGCGTGGGTACGCACCCGGCAGATTCAGCTTCAACGTAAAAGGGGGGAGATGCGAGGTCTGCCAGGGTGAGGGCGTCAAACGGATTGAAATGCATTTCCTGCCTGATGTGTATGTCACCTGCGACGCCTGCCACGGAAAACGGTATAATCGTGAGACGCTGGAAGTCACCTACAAAGGCAGCTCCATTGCCGATGTCCTGGAAATGACTGTAGACCGCGCCCTCACCTTCTTCAAGGACATCCCGCAGGCGCAGCGCCGGCTCAACACGCTGATGGATGTGGGACTGGGATATATCCGCCTGGGGCAACCCGCCACCTCGCTTTCGGGAGGTGAGGCGCAACGGATCAAACTGGCCTCAGAACTTTCACGCGTGGCGACCGGCAATACCATATACATCCTGGACGAACCAACAACCGGGCTTCACTTCGAAGATATTCGTATATTGATCGGCGTATTGGACCGCCTGGTTGAAAAAGGGAACACCGTACTGGTTATAGAACACAACATGGACGTCATCAAGAGAGCGGACTGGATCATAGATATGGGCCCCGAAGGAGGAGAGGCCGGCGGCAGCATCATCGCCCAGGGACCACCTGACGAAATTGCCAGGGCAAGCAATTCTTACACCGGACAATACCTGAAAAAGGAACTGGCCTCATGACCCGAATCGATTTTGGCACGCTCTACGAATTCGAGCGCGAGGATGAGAAACGCAGACTCGAAAACCGTCAAAAAATCCAGGATTTTCTGGCGCTGTGCGAAGCCAATGAGGCTACAGTAATTGAACAAAGAGACTGGAATACCAGGGACCTCATTCACTTCGTGGGCATCAGCCCGCACATCGTGATCACCATAACGGTATCGGAAAAATATCTCGGCGTGCAGACGAGCCAGATTCGGGAGAAATTCAAAACCTTCCGGGCGGAATACGTCTCCGTACCTGACCGTCAGGCGATCTCTCTCGAACAACCACCTGCCGAGAAACTCGGACTCTACGACGTCATCATTTGTCCCGGCTGCGAAAAAACGACACCGTATGACGGCTTTTTCCAGCACTGCGTACGCTGCGGCGAAAAACTGGACATTCAGGTCAAAACCTGCAGATCCTGCAACAACGGCCTAATCTACCACCCCTCTTTTGTCTGCTGCCCGACTTGCGGCGGAGATATGGACCCTGAATTCGACAGTCCGCCGCTCAACGAACTGGACCCCCACGGACTCATATGGGGCATTCCCATGAAACAACAAACCGACGAAGAAGACGAAAACCTGTTCCCCGGATCGGATCCCGTCGGCTGAAAACAAAAAAAGGGCGTGAGGCTCAATCGCCACACACCCTTGAATTCCACGAGATCCTCGGCCCATCACGCCAAATCGGGGGACATCCTCGAAAACACCACCTCACGTTTTACGGGTCTCGGCTCCGATTTCGTTAACATGAGATTACATCTGAAATTCGCATCATCCTGGTCCGGAAAATCCGTTCTGTAATGCGACCCCCGGCTCTCTTCCCGTGCCAAAGCGCCATTCACGATCGCCTCCGAAACATCCAGGT
>CAVOEZ010000391.1:0-4880 GCA_963694355.1 Latescibacteria bacterium UBA2968
CGACAACCGTCTACCCATTCATTCTGAGAGGGGTCAGCCTGCTTGGAATCGATTCGGCCAATTGTCCAATGTCGGAAAGAAAGGTGATCTGGCAAAAGATCTCTGGTGAATGGAAGATCAAGGCCACCGCCAAAATTTCAAAAGTATGTACTCTGGAAACACTCGAGCCGGAAATCCAGCGCATTCTGGATGGACAACAGACCGGAAGGGTACTGGTCCAACATTCAGGCATCCCGGATGAGTAATCCAATTGCCCGGGTAGGAATCATCGGCCTCGGAAAATTCGGTGAGCAGCATGTCAAAGTACTGTCCCAATTGCCAAACGTGGAGGTAGTAGCTGTATGCTCCCGATCGGTCGAGAGATCCCGCGAAATCGCAAGTAAATATGACGTACCCAAGTCATACACTTCCACGGATCAGATGCTAAGTGATCCCGAATTCGAATCTGTCGACATTGTCACGGAGATCGGCCGCCACACAGAGATCGCCCTGAAGGCTCTGGAAAGCGGCAAACACGTTTTCAGTGAGATCCTTCTCAGTGAGAGTCTGGAAGAAACTGACCAGCTCATAGAATCGGCCAAGAATAGTAAAAAATACTTCATGACCGGATTTCTGGAGCGGTTCGACATACGGCGCGCGCAAATAAAACAGCGAATCGAGGCCGGAGATCTTGGGGAACTGGTTTCACTCTACGGACGTCGCAACATCTGGCGGGGAATACTCGACGCACCTCGCTTCAAGTCTTTTCCACTCATCTTGCAGCCAGGCATCCACACCATCGACCAACTCCTCTGGCTTTCCGGAGAAGATGTGAAGGAAGTCTATGCGAGATCCCGCAATGTCGTGGAAACTGACCGTGCCGACACGTGGTGGGCAACCCTGACATTCAAAAGTGGGCTCATCGGCGTCATCGAGCAGAGCTTTTTCGTGCCCGACTCGAAACTCTACTGGTGCGATGTTCATCTCGAGGTCGTGGGAACTGAAGGAACAGCCAAGATATCTGAGCCCAACGATGCAGCCTGGAACTGGACCGCAGAGGCCACCCGTTCACCCGATCTCTTTCTCGCCCCGGAAATTCACGGACGGGTCACCGGAGCTCTGGAAGCAGAACTTGCCTATTTTACACGCTGCGTAGTCGAAAATCGAGCGCCAGCCCTGGGTACCCTTGAAGACGCAAGGAATAGTCTTAGGGTGGGGTTGGCGATCATGCAATCAGCGGAGACCAACCAGATCGTCCATCTGTAACCATCCTTCTACTATATCAGATTTCACCAGGAGTTTCGGAATGGATCAACACGCCTCCGGCTATCGGGTGGGCATCAACACGGTAGACATAACACCTCCTGTCGGCATTTTCCTTGCGGGTTTTGCAGCCAGACAGGAACGATCCGCCGACGTGTATCACTCCCTTCGCGCCACGGCAGTCGCCATCGATGATGGGGAAACACCACTGGTTCTGGTCGGTGCAGAAATACTCGGATTCTATGAACGGACAGATGCTGTCCGAGACCGGATCAACGAAGCAACAGGCATACCGCACGCCAATATCGTCCTGAACGGTTCACATACGCATTGTGGACCTTGCATTCGCGAATTGGACCGAGACAGACACGGAGAACTGGACACGGAATATCTGGAATCGCTGATCAGCAAAGTGAGCGCCTGTGCGGCTGCGGCATGGGGATCCAGGACACCGGCAAGACTCTTCTTCCGTATCACGAAGACGACCTGATGGTGAAGGGGGCGTAGAGTGGAAGCCGGCTCCCGATGCCCCACGTGATCACGGGGTGCCGGTACTCAAGATCTCGTCTCCTGAGGGCGAACTGCGCGGAGCAATTTTCAGCTATGCGTGTCATCCCACAAGTCGAGGCGGTACGAGCATTGGAGGTGACTACGTATGTTTTGCCTATGACCGGATCGATGGCTCTTTTCCGGACATCACAGCGTGCTTCCTCCAGGGTTGTGGCGGCGACCAGAAAACAAAACCGGTAGATCCCGCGTCTGATAAGTTCGTACCTCGACAAATAGACGAAATCCGTCAGATCGGCACGCAGCTCGGTAATGCGGTAATCGAGGTGCTGAAATCTGATTCACTCTGCGAAATCAGCGGACCAATCTCCGTAACACAAACTGAACTCCATTTGGAAACCGAAGTACCGGACATTCCACAAGTAGAAGCCAGCCTGGATGACGCCAGAGATTTCGCCAGGTCGTGGGCGGAAAATCTCAAGCGTGAGATCGATTCGGGGAACCCCTTGCCGACATCGGTCGCATTCGAGACACAGTCCATCCGATTTGGCAGCAGTCTTGGTATCGTTACACTTTCAGGTGAAATGTCCGTGGAGCATGGGCTCAGATTACAGAATGAACTACAGCCACACCTGGAGAATTCGCTCATCCTGGGATATTCGAATGCCATTGTGGGATATGTTCCCGTAAGGCGGCAGATCACTGAGGGAGGATACGAAGTCTGGTTCAACCAGCAGCACCTGAAACGAACCGGTCCCTATGTAGAGGAGACCGAAGACCTGATTCACTCAACGGTGCACCTGGATCTTGACATCGAGGTCTAAACTGAAACATGGAAATACATTCAACAGAACTACAATCGGCGATCGATCGCGTTCAGGGTGTCGTGGGTGTGGCCGCAAAGCATCTGGTAACCGGTCGAGAGTTGGGCCATAATACCCGTATGGTATTCTTTACGGCAAGCACGCTCAAAGTCCCACTGCTTGTCGAACTCTACAGACAGGTCGATGAAGGCAGAATACACCTGGATCAACGTATGGAACTGACCGACCAGCTCAGAGTGCCCGGATCCGGGGTCTTCAAAGAACTAGCCTCAGGGCTCCAGCCAACCATCCGCGATGCCGCAATGCTCATGATCATCATCAGTGACAACACTGCGACCGATCTTCTATACGAACTTGTGGGAAGAGAGAACCTGAGCGCAGCCTTGAAGAAATGGGGCCTGACCCAAACGCGAATACCGATGACAGTAAGACAGCTGCTTTACAGCGCTGTGGATCTGGACCCCGAAAACCCGGATCACACGATGGCGTTGTGCTCGGAGCGATTGTTAAGGGGCGAATACAATCTGGAATCCGATGCATATGACGATACACGCTCGGACGTATCATCCCCATCCGACATGGCCACGTTGCTCGAAATGCTGCACTCAGGAGAGATCCTGTCTCCAGAATCCACCGAGAGTGCTCTGGACATCCTCAAGCGGCAGCAGCTTCGGACAGTCATTCCCCACGCGCTCCCTTTAGCCACACCGGCTGCACATAAAACCGGTTATTACCTCGGCATCCGGGCAGATGTCGGCATCGTGTACGCCCCGAACGGTCCGTACACAATAGCAATTATGGCCAAAGATATCACCGAAAGAGACCGGGTGAAAGTGGACCTTAGTCTCTCGGATATTTCAGCTGCGATCTACAGGGCATTCAGCACATAGTTGCGATCCAGTCTCGGCCGTCACGCCTGATAAACCTTGAATCCTGATCACGAAAATGCTGGAGGACACCCATTAGTATGAATTCTGCGATTCCACTTGAAACTAACCTTTTGAGAAATTCTGCCTATCCAGGTAGAGGCATCATTATCGGACAATCTCCGGATGGGCAACATTTGGTCCAGGCCTACTGGATCATGGGAAGAAGCGAGGGCAGTCGGAACCGCACATTTGTCGCGGAAGGAGATACGGTCCGGACACGCGCCTTTGACGAAACCAAACTCGACAATCCATCTCTCGTCGTCTATCACCCCATACGGGTCACTGCAAGGCAGCATATTGTTACGAATGGCGATCAGACGGAAACGATCTTCGAGGCCCTTCAGACGGGCGGCACCTTCGAATCGGCACTGAAAACACGAACCTTCGAACCGGATCCGCCGATCTACACACCCAGAATCTCCGGAGTCATCGATCTCGATAGTCGCTCATACAAACTCGCCGTTCTCAAAACCATATTTCTTCACGAGGCATATGCCACAAGGCACTTTTTCAACTACGAAACTCCGATCCCAGGGATCGGACACTGCATCACAACCTATAAGGATGATGGCGATCCCCCGCCTTCCTTCTCGGGAGAACCCCTTACTGTTGAACTCTTCGACTCCCTGGAGCGCACCGCAGATTACTACTGGAATCTGCTGAATCCAGACAACAAGGTCTCTTTGCTCGTTAAATTTCTGGAACCCGAATCAGGCAACTCACAGATCCACATCGTCAACAAATTTCAGCAACAATAAACCCATTGAGAGCGTAAAATGCGAGGAACCCTGCACCGGTTCTGGCCACATCTTCTATGTGCGGTTGTGGCTCTGGGCCTCTGGGACACACCTGTAATCAAACCCTTTCGTGTATTCATGGTAATGGTTCACGAAATGGGGCACGCAACGGCCGCGCTCGCCACAGGTGGAGAGGTCACAGAAATTCGCGTACTCTGGAACGAATCCGGGCACTCCAACAGTCGCGGCGGCTGGGTCTGGGTGATCAGCTCCGCAGGGTACGTGGGGTCCGCATTGCTGGGCGCATTCCTGATCTTCACTGGCAGCTGGGTATTTCTTCAGCGATTGCTAATTGCGGCTATCGGATGCGCCAGTATATGGTTGACCGTGCACTATACGCCCGTAATGGAAATCGATTTTACCTTCGGCGTGATCAGCGGACTGGTCCTCCTTGTAGCCGTGGTCGGCTTCCCCAGAGGCGCAAGATGGGTGGCCTCCTGGCTCGGGGTGATGCTTTGCCTCTACAGCCTCCACGATTTCCGCACGGATCTCTGGATGCACACTGAACAGACTGATGCAGGAATCCTGGCCAGATACTGGGGTGTACCCCTCCTGGCCTACCCCATTGCACTTGTCTGGGC
>CAVOEZ010000392.1:0-4879 GCA_963694355.1 Latescibacteria bacterium UBA2968
CCTGTGTAGAAACGTCCGGATTGACGCCGGAAACATGGATCAAACAGATGAGCCCTTCATATTGGTGCGTAGCTATTGTGGCCCTTTGAAGGGCTTCACTGTTACCTGCAAAGAGGCCTCGTCATGTGACCTAGGAACAAGACGGATAACCCCAGGTGTCCGGAAGAGATCAAGATCAAGTAATAGCTCACCTGATGTCGAAAACCCGGACAAGGATCGCTCCGACGATCAAACTTAGGTGGCAACACGAGGCATTCCAGGTGTTGCTGTTCAAATCATGTTCGGCAGACGGTATGTCAGAAATCCTGACTGAACGACTCCAATGGACAAATGGGACAATTATTCAAGGAGATGTTTGGTGCAATCGATTTCAGGGAAAGTTGCAATTGTTACCGGTGCCAGTTCAGGTATTGGCGCCGCCACCGCTCGCTTGCTGGCTGGTGAGGGATGTCGTGTGGTTTTGGCTGCTCGTTCAGCTGACAAGTTGCAGGCATTGGCGGAAGAGCTGGGAGATGGCGCACTTGCCGTAGCAACCGATGTGACAAAAGGATCAGATGTTACCCAACTGGTGGAACGGTGTATAGAGGCGTTTGGGAAAGTTGATATTCTATTCGCCAACGCAGGGATCTACTTTTCGGGAAAGGTTTCGGAGTGTGAGCCGGAAGCCTGGGAAGATATGTTGAACATAAATATCAATGGTGTGATACGATGCGCGCAGGCTGTACTGCCGCATATGATTTCGCAACAAGGCGGCGATATTGTGGTGACCAGTTCCATTTCGGGTGTTCTGGAAGGGAGTGGAGAACCGTTCTATGGGGCCTCCAAACACGCCATTAAGGCATTTACACACATTTTGCGGAATCAGGTCGCGTCTGAGGACATACGGGTTGGTGTTATCGCTCCAGGGACTGTGGCCAATGAGTTGTGGGGCATTACGGAACCTGAAAAAATTGAAGAAAGGGTGGCTGCCCAAAATTGTTTGCGCTCCGAAGATGTGGCGAATGCCGTTCTTTTTATGCTAACGCAGCCGGCAAATGTGGCTATTCGCGATTTGGTGATGATGCCGCAAAAACAAACGGGTTAGCAACAGCAATTTTCCCGCAAAGTTTCATCGAGCCCTACTGCCGATTATTCCCAAACGAACATATCGCTTCGATGAGGCCGGTCGCGTATGAGCTTCAGTTCTGGGCGTTATGGGGTCAATTCCTACGGGGCGGATTCAGGCCGGACTTCGAGGCCATTGGTCGATTTTGCGATGCGATCGCTGAGGCGAAAACATCGGAAGCTTGCAAACGGTGTTTTCCTAACGAGGTTATGCGTCCAGAGTGTGATGTCGGGCACTTCTACAGATATTTCGGGACACAGGTATGATACCGAGCTGAGCGTGTGGAAGTCCGCGACACTCTCATCAGCCACAGGGCGCCTGGCGTCATTGGACACACCCGAAAGTGTGTCATTCAGGACACGACGATTCAGAAAGACTGACGATGGTTGAAACTCGGCAGATTCGGGAAGAAGATTATCAAGGTATCGTACGGGTAGCGGACGCCCTGCCGGATTGGTTCGATTCGGACGCTCGGGAACGTTCCATTCCAATCGACCTCAAACACCATGACGGTTTTATCGCGGTAGCCGATGGAAAGATCGTCGGATTTATTACCCTTTTCGTGGCAGAGGGTAGGCTTCACATCAGCTGGCTGGGCGTCAGTCCAGATTACCACAATCAAGGCATTGGGAGTGAGCTGCTGAAGCGGGCGGAAGCCTTCGGAAAACAGCGTTCTCTGACCGAACTTGCGACGTATACCCTGGGCGATGGGGTCGACTACAAACCATACGAGGCGACACGACAGTTTTATTTCCGAAGAGGGTTTACTATTTACCAGAGGAACAAAACGGATAACCCGGGTTGTCCGGAAGAGATCAAGATCAAGAAGCTGATCGACTGATGTTGACCCTTTTACAAGTGAAGCAAGATGATTGAACTCACAGGCAAGCACGTTGTATTACGTCCACTCGAGAGAGCACATTGCCGACTCCTGTGGGAACGTTACGAGCCCGAGATTCAGTTTCCTACTGAACCACTGAATGTAGGCGCGTCGGTAGAGGGCGCTGAAGAATGGTTTGAGGACATTCAGGCCAAGCATGGAAAGACCCAGGTCTACGTGGGCATATTCACTTCCGCGGGAGACCTTGTGGGAGAGGTCCAACTCGCGAATATCGATTGGCGGAACCGGACCGCCAATGTCGGAGTTGGAATGACCAAACGTGAAGATCGCGGGAAGGGATATGGGACTGAAGCGTGTCGACTGTTGATCCGCCACGGTTTCGACCAGCTGGATCTTGTGAGAGTTTGGTCAAGAACGTACGAATACAATGAGGCCGCGCAGAAGCTGCTGCAAAAACTCGGATTCACGCTGGAAGGAAGAGAGCGGGCTGCAGTGTACTGTTCCGGGAAACGTTGGGCCAGGCTGATCTATGGACTTTTGAGAGATGAATATGAACCGGTTCAGTCATCCGGGAGGCACGTGGAAGAAGGTTAATCGGGTCCGGGTCTGACAAATATACCGTCATCCACTCTTTGGTTCCAGCAGTGGAGCATCGCACTCACCAATTCTCCAGCACACATCCATCAGAACTTAGAGGAAATACCTAAGCTATGCCCAATTCAGATACGCAACGTCAGTGGGAAGCTCTTGCGCCGTCGTGGATTCAGCGGATCCGGGAGGGCGAATCCAATCGTGAGGGTCTACTGGATCGCTGGATGATTGAGACTCTGGGAGACGTGACCGGGTTGCGGATTGTGGATCTCGGTTGTGGTGAAGGCAGGTTTTGCAGGATGCTGTGCGAAAGAGGGGTTTCATACACGCTCGGGATAGATTTGTGTGAGGAGATGATCGAGGGGGCCCGGGCACAGAAACATTTCGATGCGGAAGATTACCTGGTGGGGAATATCGAGACGCTGGATGGTGTGGAAGCGGATTCCTTCGACATCGCTGTGAGTTATGTCAGTCTGGTGGATGTCGAGGATTTTGATGGGGTGGTGGCGAGTTCCTTTCGCGTGCTAAAGCCGGGTGGACGATTCATTGTCTGCAACCTTGCACCTATGGCAACAGCGATGAACAAAAGGATCACCGATCCCGATGGTACGCGAACGGCGTTTCGTGTGGATCACTATTTGGATGAAGGTCCGCGTGTCTGTCGTATTATGGGTCTTGAACTGACGAATTTTCACCGTACGCTGTCTACTCAGATTAATGGTTTTCTGAATGCGGGGTTTGTGCTTAAGGGAGTTCGTGAACCTTTTCCTGACAAGGAAGATCTGGTCCGGTTTCCTGAACTCACGAATGAGCTTCGGGCACCAGGATTCGTGATTTTTGATCTTTTGAAGCCTGTGTGAGTAGTTGGATTGGTGAGATCGGGAGAGGGTTTTGTTCAGTCTAATTCGTACAACACTTCTTAAAAATATATAACCTACCCTTCCTTTCCCTTCCGTCTTCGACGACCAAACTTTTCACAGACGAAAAGTTGGCAAAAGTCTCCGCTTGGCGCGGGGCCAGAGGGGCCGTGCGAATTGTGGTTGTGGCTTCACGGGTGATAGTGGCCAGCACGGTTTGGATGGATAACAGAGGTTGGTACTTGGTGGAACCGCGCACAGCATACCGGCGGTGATCGCCCGAGTGATTGATTTTGCATTAGACTTCGCCTTTGTGCCCTGAAGGGGCACCGCATCTTAGCCAGGGGTCCCTGGACCCCTGGTAGGGAACGGCGCACAGCATACGCTGGCGGGAAACCCATAATGGGGCCCCTCTACCGATCGGGAGTCATATGAAGATCTCTGATATAAAGACGACTGTTCTGAAATCACCCGAGTACCCCAATGGCGCCTGGGTGCTGGTCCGGGTGCAGACGGCATCGGGTGAAGAAGGAGTCGGAGAGTGCTTTGTACCGGATCGCTTCGGTAAAGGTGTTTTTGCTGCGCAGGCGATTGTTGAGCATAGTCTGAAGGATGTGGTGCTGGGTCAGAATGTGCTGGAGACTGCGAAGATCTGGCAGCGGATGTATGAGGTTTGTGGGAGGCTCTACGACAGGAGAGGTCTGGCGCTGCACGCATTGAGCGGTTTGGATATGGCGGTACACGATGCGACTGGGAAAGTGTTGGGACAGCCTCTGAGCGTTCTCCTGGGTGGGCGGTTCAGAGACCGCGTGAAGCTTTATGTGAGCAGTGTCTGGGTGACGGCAGATTCCCCGGAGCGATCGCTGGAGGATGTTCGGCGATATGTAGGCGAAGGCTACCGGGCGATCAAGTTCTACGGATGGCCCGATTTCGGCAGCGACAGGAAACGGGATACGAAGCTGCTGCAGGAGATTCGAAAGGTGGCGGGTGAAGGGATCGATCTGATGCTCGACCTTGGACGACCAGGAAGTCTGTCCGAGGCGATCGGTATGGCTCGGATGATCGAGCAGTCGGGAGCGGAGATCGCGTGGTGGGAAGAGCCGCTTTCGAGTACAGACGATCTCGAGAATCTTGTCGATCTGAATCAGCGAACGGATGTGACGATTGCGGCCGGGGAATCGGAGATCACTTCATTCGCGATCAGGGATCTGTTGCGGCGAAAGGCAGTGGGCGTCGTTCAGCCGGATCTGTCGTGGGTAGGTGGGATTACCGAGGGAAGGCGGATCGCAGAACTCGCGCGATTCTGGAATGTGCCGCTGGTTCCGCATAACTGGGGGACAGCGATCAATTTTGCAGCAAGTCTGCATCTTGTGGCTTCGATGCCGGGCGGCGAGTTGTGCGAATATCCTATTACACGAAGAACCTGGGGTGATGACGGAGCGGATTCGCCGAGCCCGATGATGACACGCCTGGCACGAAATCCTG
>CAVOEZ010000393.1:0-4873 GCA_963694355.1 Latescibacteria bacterium UBA2968
GGTGGTGATCGGAGGAGGTCCTGCAGGCATCAATGCCGCGGTCTCGGCGGCCGAACAGGGTGCCCGCGTGCTGCTGTTCGATGAGAATACCGATACGGGTGGGCATCTGCGATTCTCTCCAGAATCCCGGGAGCGGGTGGAAGAACTGAGAAAGTCTCTCGAGACACAGCCGGGCGTGAAGGTCTATACGGATACCACGGTGGTGGGAAGCTATCTGGATAAATGGATCGCCGCAGTCAGGGGCAATCGACTGTTCAAGATACGGACACAATCCGTGGTGGTGGCCACCGGGGCGATCGAGACGCCGTTGATGTTCGACAACAATGACCTTCCGGGCATTATGCTGGGAAGTGCCGTTCAGCGATTGCTGAAGCTCTATGGGGTTGCCCCGGGCAAGCGCGCGCTGATCGTGACGGGCAACGATGACGGCTGGGAGGTCGCCAGGGATCTGCATCGCGCGGGCGTGGCGATCGCCGCTGTGGTTGATGAACGCGACGAAACGGTCAGTCCAGCGTGCGATGAAATTCGGAAAGCGAATATCCCGGTTCATTTCCGGCATACTATTGCAGAGGCCGTGGGTTCCGGGGAGGTCGCCGGAGCAACGATCGTTGCGCTTGATGCGCTCGGCGAAGTGAAGGCAGGCACCGGGAAATCGCTAAAGTGCGACCTGCTTGTTGTGAGTATGGGATGGACACCCGATACAGGACTGGTACATATGCTGGGCGGTTCCTCGTCTTATGATGAGCACCTGGCCGAGTCGCTTCCGGAAAAGCTGCCGGAGGGTGTTTATACAGCCGGACGCATAGAAGGCGCTCTCGAGCAGGATGAGGAAGTCGACAGGGCGAAGGCGGCTGGTGCAAGAGCTGCGGCTTTTTCGGGTCACGGTACGGCACCCGAGGAATCGATTGAATCACATGACTGCAGAATCCGGTCCTCGGACCGCGTGGTGGTTCCGGGAGAGCAGAAACAGTTCCTGTGTTATTGTGAGGATGTCACTGGTGAGGATCTTCAGACTGCGATCATCGAGGGGTACGACAGTGTGGAGTTGTTGAAGCGCTACAGTACCATTTCTATGGGGCCCTGTCAGGGGAAGATGTGCTCTCGAAATGCGTTGCACCTGTGTGCCCGGGTTACAGAACGGTCGGTTAATGAGACGGGAAGGACAACGACCAGGCCGCCAGTAGCTCCGGTGCCTCTAGGCGTGCTCGCAGGTCAGAATATGGAGCCCGTTCAGGTGTCGCCGGTTCACCAGTGGCACGTGGATCAGAAGGCCAGGATGATGGTCGCGGGTCTCTGGCTTCGCCCCGAACACTACGGTGATCCTGTAGCCGAGGTGGCTGCAGTGCGTGAGCGGGTCGGGCTGATGGATGTCAGCACCCTGGGCAAGCTTCAGCTCACCGGATCCGGTGTGCCGGATCTCCTGGAGCGGGTGTATATCAATCAATGGCGAAATCTGAGGGTTGGACGGGTGCGCTATGGCGTGATGTGCACGGACGAAGGTGTGGTGATGGACGACGGGGTGTGCGCGCGCGCCGGAGAAGCGTCGTGGTATATGACGACGACATCTTCGGGTGCCACCAGTGTCTACCAGTGGTTGCAGTGGTGGGCGCAGTCCGGTTGGGGAGATGGCGTTCACATCAAAAATGTGACCGAGAACCACGCGGCTTTCAACCTTGCGGGACCCCGCTCGAGAGAGGTGCTTCAACAACTGACCGATCGTGATTTGTCCGATGCGAAGTTTCCGTATATGAGAATGCGCTCGGTTCGAATTTCCGGTGTTTTGTGTCGCGTGTTGAGAATCGGATTTACAGGTGAGTTGTCCTACGAGATTCACTGCCCTTCCGGGTACGCGCAATACATCTGGGAGGCATTGATGGCCGCGGGTGAGGCCTTTGGGATAAAGCCATTCGGTGTTGAAGCCCAGCGCGTTTTGAGGCTGGAGAAAGGTCATATCATCGTGGGTCAGGATACAGATGCAATGACGGATCCTGTTTCCGCCGATATGGCCTGGGCCGTGAAACTGGAAAAGGCAGATTTTCTCGGTAAGCCCTCCCTGGTTCGTATGGCGAAATCGGCATCCAGGCAGCGGCTTGTCGGGTTCACTACGGCGGATCCGGATCGGGTTCCGGACGAGGGGCTGCAGATTGTGGAAATTGACGACCACGGCAAACAAATAAGTGTCGGCTGGGTGACCTCGTGTCGGTTCAGCCCCACGCTTGGCCACACCATCGGTTTGTGCTGGCTCCCGACTGATGTCGCGAATGTTGAAGGTTCACGGTTTCAGATTCGCGAGGAGGGCGAGTTCCGTGAGGCATCTGTGCATCACGGTCCCTTTTATGATCCCCAGGGAGAAAGGGTGCGGATGTGATGGGACAGGGCGAACCCACAAAGTTGTCTCCTCTTTTTGAAATGCAGAAGCGTTCGGGTGCAACGTTCGCGGAGCTGGCAGGATGGCGGATGCCGGAGGACTATGGCGACAGCGAGAGAGAACAGCGTGCGGGGCGGGAGGCTGTTGGGCTGGCGGATGAATCGGCCAATGGGAAGATCCTGGTGGAAGGCGAGCTTGCCGCGTCGGTTATGGAGGATGTGCTTGGATTGGGGGCTAAAGCTGTCCTCGAAGGTGCAGTGTTGGCCGAGTGTACTGCTTACCGGTTGAGACCGGATCATTTCTTCCTCAGTACGTCGCCGGGTAAGGATCTGGCGCTCAGACGAAAGCTGGAGGTTGGTTCCGAGGGTCGATTCGTGACGGTGACGGATATGACTCACGGGTGGTCAGAGATTCGGGTTCTGGGCCCGGTAGGCCCAGGGCTGATAAGCAAGGTGTGCGGGTTGGATTTCGACGATGCCGGGTTTCCGGAAGGGACCGCCAGACAGACGAGTGTTGCGAAGACCAATCAGCTGGTGCTCCGTACGAATTGGGGTGGACAACCCTCTTTTTCCATGCTTGGCGCCCGTTCCCTGGCAGCGTATCTGTGGAAGGTGTTGCTGGAGGCCGGAGCGGAATGGGACATGGTTCCAGTTGGAATGAAGGCCCTTCAGGCGATCGGAGTTAAGGGTGAATAGAATTTGGCCTGTGTTGTGCATCTGGATCTTCTTTGGGGTTGCACCTGTTTCGGGGACCGACCCTACTTTTGTTCAGATCGGCGACAAGATTTATGGAGCTCGGCCCGATGCCCGGGGCCCCATTGGCGGTGGCGCTGGCTACAATGCGTTGGTGACGGAAGGCGATTACTCGGTCGAGAGTCTGGATGCGCTTCTTGAAGCGCTCGCAGAGGCCAAACCGGGTGAGGTGGTTTTCATTCCCGATGAGACGATGATCGATCTGACCGCCAGGATTTATATCGAAGGCCTTGTGGTCGAGATTCCTGCAGGTGTCACACTGGCTGGGAACAGGGGCGCTGGAGATTCGAAAGGGGCATTGCTGACCAGCGATGCGCTGAAGACGCCTGTTATGCTTCGGGCGATGGGACCGGGTGTACGAATCACCGGTCTGCGAATTCAGGGACCGAATCCAAAGCGATTTCTGGAACACCACCGCAGGGCATTCAAAGAAGGCAAAGGCCGGTCATATTACTACAAACTTCCCACAAGCGATGGCATTCAGGTGTCTCACGACAGTCTCGAAGTGGACAATTGCGAAATTTCCGGCTTTGCCCATTCAGGGATCTTTCTGAGGAATGGATCAGCTCATCAAATTCATCACAACTTCATCCACCATTGTCAGTATAACGGACTCGGATATGGCATATCGCACGACCGGGCATCCTCGGTGATCGAATTCAACCATTTCGATTGGAACAGGCATTCGATCGCTGGAACCGGACGCCCGGGGTGCAGTTATGTGGCCAGGCACAACGTGGAACTGGGCACATCGCTGAGCCACTGCTTCGATATGCACGGCGGAAGCGACAGGAAGGACGGCACCGATATCGCGGGTACCCGTATTCTGATCCATAACAATACGTTTCTCGCCCCGCAGCGGGCTGTGGTGATCAGGGGCATTCCTAAAGAGAAGTGTGAGGTAAGCAGGAACTGGTTCCCGGTTCACAAGCGAAAGAGACGCGCGGTTCGGGCTTCTGAAAAGACCACGGTGCAGGACAATTTATACGGTGACGATGAGATCAGGTAGGCGACCAAACATAAAAGAAGGGCACGAAGGATGTCTATGGATAGCAAGGAACACCGGCGCATCATGGGCGCATTCGCTACAGGGGTGACCGTGGTTACCACGGTGGTAGAAGGAGAGATGCACGGTATGACGGCCAATGCCGTGGCGTCCCTGTCGCTGGACCCGCCGCTGGTGATGGTTTCGGTCCATAAGGATGCGCATATGCACGACCACCTCACCAGAGGCAAATGTTTTGCGATGAATATCCTGAGTGAAGATCAGGAGGACCTTTCCACCCTATTCGCTACGAAGGGGAGAAAGGACTTCTCGAAGTTGCGTGTGAAGACTGGTGTAACCGGGGCTCCAATTTTCGAAGATGCGTTGGGTTACGTAGACTGTACGATCGTGAATACGTTGCCGGCAGGTGATCACGACATTTTTGTGGGGCAAATAGAGGCAGGGGACGCAGGAGAGGGTCGTCCACTTCTGTTCTATGCCGGCAAATATGGCAGCATCGCAGACTGAGTCGCAGGTGATTCCTTGGAGACATAGACTATGGGCAATGAACTCAGCGCGCTTTCGGTCCTGTTTACAGAATTATACTACTGGGTCTGTATCGTTCTGATGTTCCTGATTCACGTTGGATTCTGTCTGTATGAAGTAGGTATTTCACGACAGAAAAATATGATGCACACGCTGATGAAGAACGCGATGCTGATCCCTTTGATCACCGTCACGTTCTATTTTTTTGATTGGGTCTATGTT
>CAVOEZ010000394.1:0-4854 GCA_963694355.1 Latescibacteria bacterium UBA2968
CTATCTCGGCCATGGACATGTCCATGGTTACCAGGTCGAATTTTTTTCCCCGGATCATCTGAAGGGCTTCTGCACCGGTGCTGGCGCCCTCCGGCTCATAGCCCGCCTGCCTGAAAATATTTGTCAACGCCTCCCGAATACCCAAGTCATCATCTACAATTAAAATAGATCGCTTCATTCCGGGACTTTTGTGCTCCAGAGCTTGATGTATTCCAAGGGTTTACTCGTTAATGTACGGACTCGATATAGACCGGTCAAGGGCTTTCAGGATGGGAAAGGACCAACCCAAATTTCACTTGTGCATCCGGTGATGAGAGATTTACATACCGCTATACGAACGCGTATTGCGCAAAATTGACCTTCTCCCCAGTCCGGAAAAGGGGGCTAAAAGGGGTTGGCTTTAGCATTTGAATCCCCTAATTTCTAGATACAAGTATATATTTTATATGTATTTTTCTACTGCGGTCACCTGATTTATGAAACGGGTTTTCCTGCGTGTCCAAACTCGTTTTGGCTATAAACCGGGTGGAGGGTGATAAATATGTTGTTCAGTTCTCTTTTTAAAAATGACAAGCAGATTACACTCGCGAAGGGTCGCAAGCGGAAATTGACCGTTCGGGATGTGGTCAACAATCTTGACAAGCTCGAACTGACGACTGCCAATTGCACGTTGATTCGGGACTCTTCCGGGAATGAGAAAATTGAGGACTATGGTCAGGTCGATGTCTACCGAGTCCGTGATGAACAGGTTTTCATGTTCGAAAATGGGATGGCTATAACCACGCCAACCGGGATGAAATTGAAGGGGGTATCGGGGAATTCCTCACTGGCCCAAATCGTATCCGAGGATGACGGGGCCGCCCACCACGTTGACCCCGATGTGCTTGAGGAAGAAGAAACTATCGATGAAGACGATTCCGACGATTCCGAGGCTGTAGAGGCTGGCGAGAACACGGAAGCCCCCAACGAAGCACGTGAAGATGAGGATGATGATCCCGATCTCGCCGATGGTGCCGCACCTCCTCCGAAACCGCGAGCAAACGACGCATATTCCGATCGACCGGCTGACCGAAGAGAGTCGACGGTCGATGATCAGGAAACTGCGCTCGGGCTCGGTGAAGTCATCAGGTTGCGTTTTTTCTTCCGAAGAATTCCGTATGAAATTGATTGCCAGATCCTGGACCGGTTCAATCCGGTAAGATACAAGTCCAAAGATCTCACACCCAGGTTTGGGGTTGGATATCATGTTCGGCCGCTCGGGGATGTCAGGAAGCGGGATCAGCGGCGATATGTACGCTACACCCACCGCATTGGTTTTGGCCATCAGCGCATTCGAAAAGAGATTCAGTTTCATCTTTTCGCCCAAAGGACCAACTTGGAGATTCCGGAGCGAGGCGTCTTGAGCCAGACGTTGTCCGGCAGTGATTTCCAGGTCTTCCCTTACGGCTCCCAGGAAGTGGCAGAGGTAAAGGGGGCCGAGCACCTTGAGAACATTGTGGAATTCTTTATCGCCTGTATGGTCAATAATCCCACTGAAAGACGCAATCTCTATCTCAGCAAGCAATATCTGGACAGGACGAATAGATCGAGCCTGGAGGGTCTTGGATATTACAGCGTAGTTGGTGCGCAGCAGGCCACCGTTTTGCCCAAGATTTTTGTAAAAAAGCAGGCGAAGGGGAAAAGTGTTATCGAGCGCCAGCTGGATGCAAAAAGTGGCGGAGCAATGGACTCCAGGAAGGTGCGAATTATTGAGGACCTTCAGGATCGATTTCAGATCCTGACCAGGCAACACAAAATTATCCAGCAGAAGAGACGCAAAAAGTCCGTTGTGGGCAACTGGGAGAATGACAACGCGATTATTGGTTTCTCCTCCTCCTATGGCTTGGGCACTTCTGACCCGAATGCCACGCGCTACTTGACGATGCCGTGCGAAGTAACGGACATGGGTGTGGAGAATATCACCCTGAAACCAACTCCGTATGAAGATTCCAGGGCCCGAGACCTCGAAGTCCGGGAATTCGTCCGACAGGAGGACGGCATCCAGGTTGAACTCCTCAATTTCAGTGTAGGAGGAGTGCAAGTTCGTGGGGGTGAAGCACAGGAGCAGGATGAAGCCTTTCTGAAATATCTGGTGGGTGACAATTACGACAATATGGATCTGATGGAACGCATTGAGGCTCTGCAGAAACATGCGGTGCTGCTGCACTTTTACCCGGTCTTAAATTTTGTGAGAAGTGACATACGTGAATACGAACCATATCTTCCATTCAAAATTCCTGTATTGGCCCGCATAGCCCGCTTCCGGACCTCACGAAACAAGGAGAATGAGGATCTGGTAATTTCATCCATCGGGCTGGAGTTCATATACAACCCGGATTTTTTCAGTTATTCTCGGGATATCGCCCAATACGACAAATGGGAGCAGATCACGCCGTATACTGAGAGCGCGAACTTCATCGAGGTGCACAAATCGCTCCAATTGCTGTTTGGCTTCGACAGAGCGAAAGATGAGATCTTCCGGTCCGGCCATTCCGCAAAGGAAGAGAAACCCGCAGAAGAGTCAGAAGATGCGGCTGAGACCGCAGAAAAGGCCTAAGAAGCATTCGGTTATTTCAGGGGCGCGAGTTGTTCGCGCCCCTTTTTGTTGTTTCTCGTATGTCGTCCAGTGCGTTTCACGCACCCTTGACAAGAATCCATGATGGGTTTATACTATCACTGAATTAGAATATAATTTACACCATTGCAAGTATCCTGGATCGTCCCCATGCCCGCCGATACTCCGGATTTCAGAGAAGATGATAAAATACTTGAGGGATTGAAAGATCCGCTCGATTTAGAGGCATTTTCAAACCTGATGGCTCATGCACACGCGCAAGGCATAAGCGCGGCTGATTTCGTAAGACAGGATCCAAAACGGACGTCAAGAAAGAATATTAAGAAACTGTGTTTGAAGGACCGAAGAAGGTCACTGCGCGCGCAGATCGCAATGATTGTCAAGCATCTCTGGGAACGACCCGCGCAAGATCCGGAATCAGCCTATATACACTCACTGTATTCTCCTGCAGCCCGTCCCCCGGAAGCAGGAAAGAACGGACAACAAGGGAAGGGTTAGGGTGGACAACAAGGAAGTGCTTCACGCGCATATTACAGAGCTTGAGGAACTGGTCGATGACCTCCTGGTTGACGCGAGAACGGGTAGCATCCCGGCCAGGGTACTGGCCGTTTCGCTTCATCGTGAAGTCATGGAGAAACGCCACCGTCTGCGCGGGTTGAAGCATAAGAATGACTGAACGGCGTTTATGAGCAATCGCGTTTCGGAGTGTCGAAATTACCTGTCCAAGGGGCGGGTAAGCGGCGTTCCGTTTTTTTTTATCTGGTGTCCAGCGCAGGGAGTCTTAATGGGACGGATTCTGGCGGTGGATTATGGTCGAAAACGGTTGGGTTTGGCACTGAGCGACGAGATGGGGTTGGTGGCAAAGGGACTCCCAACACTCGAAGCGACCGGACTGAAGGCTGCCATTGCAGCCGTGACCGAGTGTGCAAAGGCCCAGGGTGTGTGCGAAGTCCTCGTGGGATTGCCCTTGAATATGGACGGCACCTCCGGGGTTATGGCCGAAGCGGCCTCAACATTTGCGGATGGCGTTGCACAGGCTAGCGGGATTGCGGTGACGATGTGGGACGAACGCTTGACCTCGGTATCTGCAAAGCGTGTGGCTCGTGAAACTGGAAAGCGCGTGAGAGGGGATAAGGGATACGTGGACCGGATCGCCGCAGTATTGCTGCTTGAGAATTATTTACAGGCGCAGGCCAATGCGAAGTGAAGAAATAGATCAAGGGCCTGAAAGGGAGGCAGGAAACCGGAGGTCAGGACGCCTCGGACCCCTGTCGTTCCGTTCCTCTGTCCTGGTTTACATCTGTCTGGTGATATCGAGTATTGCGATAGGGGGCGCGATGGCTGTAACCCTTTTGAACCTGCCCACCGGGGTGGGGATGCGACAGGTCGAGATTCAGAAAGGGATGGGCGTATCCAGGATCTCTTCGCTTCTGTACAGCCACAATCTCATTCGAAGTCCGCGACTGCTGCGCCTCCTTTCTCTGCTGAACGGAAGCAGTAGAAAACTGACTGCAGGAATTCATCCGTTTCACGCCGGCATGACTACGTGGGAGATCCTGCAGGAATTGGAACGCCACAGGGATGTGACGCGTGACGTTACCATCCCGGAAGGAATGCGCAAGGAGCACACGGCGCGTATTTTGTCGGAGGGGCTCGATCTGAGTGAAGACAAACTGATTGCACTGATGGATGATGCCGAGTTCTGCAAAACACTGGGAGTGGATGCCGAAAACCTGGAAGGATACCTGTTTCCTGAAACCTACAAATTTTCTCTCATGATGGAGGAAAAGCAGGTTATCCAGCGGTTGGTGAAGCAGTTCAAAAGGGTATTCGATTCTCAGATGCGAGCAGAGGCAAATCGGATCGGGATGACAGTTCACGAAACTGTAATTATGGCATCCATTATCGAGGGTGAGGCACAAGTCGGAGATGAAAGGCCAATCATTTCGGCAGTATACCATAACAGACTTAAGAAGAGGATGAGACTACAGGCGGATCCCACAGTACAATACGCCATTGTGGACGGCCCAAGGCGGTTGTTCTACAAAGACTATAGAATCGATTCTGCATATAACACCTATAAACACGGGGGACTCCCTCCAGGTCCTATTATGAGTCCCGGGGAGGCGTCATTGAAAGCTGCGCTGTTTCCGGCAGAAGTGGATTATCTGTATTTCGTTGCGCGTGGAGACGGATCGCATATTTTCAGCCGAACCACGCGTGAACACGAAAAGTCGAAG
>CAVOEZ010000395.1:0-4853 GCA_963694355.1 Latescibacteria bacterium UBA2968
AAGGTATTCCTAGGTCTATACACAATCGTTTCCGGAGGAGGATGCAATGATCAAGGTGGGGTTCGTGGGTGCAGGGGGACGTGCGGGGTCCCACATGAGCGTCTTGCATGGTATCGAGGATGTCGAAATTACCGCTATCTGTGATGTCGTGGAGGCCACTGCCAAGCGTGTGGCTGGGGAATATGGTGCGACGGCGTATACCAGTCATGGCGACATGCTGGACAAGGAAGACCTGGACGCAATGTATGTGAGTGTGCCTACATTCGCGCATTTCGATGCTGAAACGATCGCTGCAGAAAAGGGGATCCACCTTTTTGTGGAAAAACCTGTGGCGCCGACAATGGAAAAAGCGCTTGAGATTCTAGAGGCAACCAGGAAAGCGGGGGTCCTGACCTGTGTGGGATACCAGGTGCGCTATCTTGGATATGTACAGCAAGCGAAGCAATTTCTGAAGGACCAGGTGGTAGGTATGGTCTCGGTGAGCAGGTGGGGAGGGTTGCCCGGAACACCCTGGTGGCGGGTGATGGCCCAGTCTGGCGGGCAACTGGTTGAGCAGACCACGCATCAAATCGACCTCCTTCGGTATCTGATCGGTGAAGTGAAAGAGGTGCATGCGTATTACGCGCTCCGAACCCTGGACGACGTGCCTGATCTGGATATCCCGGATGTTTACACCGTGAACCTGCAATTCGAGAACGGCGCGATCGGTTCGCTCACCTCAGCGTGCAGTTTCCTGGATGGTGGGGGCAGCAATTCCCTGTCGTTTGTATTGAAAGGGATGCGCGCTGAGGTCGATGCCAAGGGCGTGATGATTTCACCGGACGGAGCTGGCGACGCGGGACCAGTTCCCGGAGATCTGGGCGACATCGATGAGATTTTCATGGAGGCTATCAGAACAGGTGATGGGTCGAAGATCCTGTCCGACTACGAAGACGGTGTACGGTCGCTGGATGTTTCCCTGGCTGCCAACAGATCCGCGGAGTCCGGGAAACCAGAAAAGACCCGGTCAAAGATTTGAGGGACTGAATCAGCTCCATTGCCAGGAGGGTTTCAAGGTGTAGAATTGCGTGTATACCGGTTTTTGTATATCTTTTTGAATCCATGTTGTCGAGTATTACTTCGGAATCCAGAGTGTGTGTTGGAGGCGTGAATCATGCAAAGTAGTGAGACACCAAGAAGGTCCAAAAGTCAGATTGTTGTAGATTATTTCAAGTCCATCTTCTTTGCGGTTTTCCTGGCAATTCTAATTCGGGCTACTCTGGTTCAGGCGTATCATATTCCTTCGGGTTCTATGGAGAATACCTTGCTGGAAGGTGACTATGTGCTCGGCGACAAGCTGACCTTCGGCACACAGATTCCAGACCGGTTGCCCATTCTCAATCAGAAGCTTCCCTCTCTGCGCCTGCCGGGTTTCAGATCACCCAAGTCCGGCGACCTGGTGATTTTCGAGTTTCCCGACGATCCGTCCAGGGATTTCATTAAACGATGTGTTGCTGCCGAAGGGCAAACCGTGGAGATCAAGGACAAGGTATTGTACGTGGACGGGAAACCCTTCAGGAACCCAGACGGGGTGAAATTTTCGGACCACCGAATAAAGGCACGTCGATACAGTTCCCGCGACAACTATCCACCGTATAAGGTACCTCCGGGCCACCTGTTTGTGATGGGCGACAATCGGGACAACAGTTACGATAGTCGCATGTGGGGCACGGTTTCACTCGATAAAGTGAAGGCGCATCCACTTTTGATTTACTTCAGCTGGAATTCGAAAGCACCTTTCTGGAATATACTGGAGAAGATAAGATGGGGCAGGCTCGGCACCCTGGATTGATGATCCCCTTTGTGGCGGTTGGAATGTTCCATTCAGATATGTGAAAAGGCTCGCAGATAGCGGGCCTTTTCCTTTGGGGTAGCGAATTGGGAAGAGCATCCGTGAGAATTTGTCTCATCGCTCTGCTGCTGTGCGCTGGTGCCTGTCGTTCGGGAGACGAGGTCGATGTAACCGGTGCTGTGCTGGTGGGTGGCAGATTACCCTACACCGTGACCTGGACTGCCCAGAAATATATTCAGCGTGCAGGCGGCTTCGATGCACAGGCAGACACTGGCGCCATCAGCGTGAGCAGGGTTCTGCCGGGTACCCCTATTGAGGATGCGCTGGACTACAGGAGACGCTTCGATATCACGCTGCAGGAGGCCGGCGATATCCGTCCCGGGGACCATATCGTGGTTCCATACCAAACCTATGTCGTTCGGCTGGACTCCGTGTTGCGTATCAGCAAGTTCGACCTGACAACCGGCGGCAGAACGTACCGGATTCCGGATGGCTACTGGATACCAGGTTGGACCGACCCCGGGGTCATGGCAGGGGTCTTGATTGGGCGTGGCGAAATTCTGGAAGATCAGAACCAGATCAGCATGTTCCATTATATCTACCTGCAGATGCACCCGGCGGCTTTTTCTTCAATTTTTCGAACAGGAGCTGGAACTCCGGAAACGCATCCGGAAATTTTGGAGGATGCTGCAGAAATCCACAGGACATTGTTTATGAAGGGAGATTATCAACTTGAGGGACGCGCGCTCCTACCTCCCGAGGGTTTCCTCCACTTTCAGGCTGGGGTCTGGCTGGCGCCGAAGAGCAAGACCTATCCAGGTCCCGGAATGCGGAAGCGCAAGTACGCAGACGGGAGAGAATGGACGACTTATGGAGATGGCAGGCAGCGGGTAATCCATCCAGATGGAAAGGTGGTCAAAACTTTTCCAGGTGGGTCCAGATGGACGCGATTCGGGGGTGGGCGGGTGGTCTACGAAGATGAGAGCGGAAACCAGGAAACCCGATTTCCGGATGGCAAAGAGGTTTGGGTAACCGCTTCAGGCAACCGGGTTACGACATTCTCAGACGGGGGACGGGAGTACCGAAACTCGAATGGCGATGTAAGGATTGTGCTGCCCAATGGTACGGACAGGACCACATTCGCAGAAGGAATCGTCCATACCAGATTCCCCGATGGACGGGTGGAAGTCCGAGACCCGGACGGTCAGGTGGAAAACCGTTTCCCCGATGGCAGGATTGTAGCACGCACTGCAAACGGAACCAGGATTACAGTCCACCCGGATGGAAGTCGACTTGCCCGAATGACGGATGGTTCGGAAGTCGAATTGTTCACGGACGGTACTCGGATTCAGCGAAACGCCACGGGGGAACGCGTTGAGGTGTTTTCAGACGGGCGACGGAAAATTTCGTTTCCGGATGGAACAGAAATGATTCGACATCCGGATGGGTATCGGCAAATCAGATATGCCGACCAGACACATGTAGACCTGATGCCCGATGGCCGCGAGATTCGCCGTGATGCTGACGGGCGAACTCTTGTCGTCCATCCAGACGGGCACGCTCGTCAGACCGATACACTCGGAACTACCATCGAGATCTTCCCGGATGGTTCACGTATCGAGACGGATGCAGAAGGAAACAGGATGGAGATGGAGGCCGACGGGACCTGGCTCAAGACGTTTGTGGAGCCATATGCCTACAGAGGATCCATGAGGCAGGATCTGATCGGTCTCGAGTCCTGCCCTGAAGCGATCACCCCGGGAGAAAAAATAGAAGTGTCTGGCACGGTGGCGGACACGGTGATCGGGTTGGAACTGGCTGTATTCGAGCTGCCTCGCGGAGATGTGGTGAGCTCACTCTTGAAGCTCAAGAAGGGAAGATTCGAGGGGTCGCTGCGACTTCGGAAGCCGGGATTCTACCGGCTGCAGATTCTCGCGGAAGTGGGCGTTTCACACACAGAAACGGTAACTGACCGAATGCTCCGAGTGGGTTCACCCCAACCGCTGGGCAGTCCTATTTTGCGTGTGGAAAAGTATTCGGAAATGGATGAGGCCGCCGAACTCGCGGTTCAATTGATCAACAACAGCAGACGGGAACTTGGGAGAAGCGCGCTGCACGTTCATCCCTGGCTGACACGGGCGGCCGAGTACCGGGTAAGCGAAATGCGGGCCCTGCGATATTTTTCACACGTTTCACCTAACGGCAAAAATGCAGCTGCTCTGGCACGCTCCGGTGAGGTAAGATTCAGCAAGGTGGGAGAAAACATCGGCCAGGGACCGTCGGTGGAGGACGTGCATGATCAACTGATGCTAAGTGCCGGTCACAGGCGAAATATCCTGGGGCGGCAATGGACGGATGTGGGTGTGGTGGCCGTTGAGGAGGGGGGCATGGTCTGGGTGGTTCAGATATTCGCCGATCGATAGGCGACGGTTGACTTGGGCGAAGTGTTTGGCTAATTTTCAGAAGCGCCGGGGCAACCCATAAAATACTTCCAGGAGTGAATAGATGACCCGAAAAATCGGCTGGGTGGGACTCCTTATCCCACTGCTCTTGCAGCTTGGGTGCGGGAAGATTCCCGAGGATACCGTGGGCGATGCAGCCGAATTTTCCAGCGATCGTGCCTATGTGGATACGGATTGGGGGTTTCAGGTGTTCATCCCTGACAATACGACCTGGGGATATTCTTCACAGACCTCCTACCAGACCCGCGCTTCGAATGGGCTCCCTCTTGTTCAAGTTACCATTAACAGGGTGCCGTTGGATGGATCCACATTTCGGCCTATAATGACCCTGGAGCCCAGGGTACTTCCCAGGAATGCAACACTCGAGAGCTACGCTGCCTCTCTGGAGGAGGATTACAAGGCCAGATTTATGGGGTACAGATCCGAGGAGAAACGGATTTTCAAGATCGCGGACAAGGATGCCATGGAATGGACGTTTCGATCAGTTTTCATTCGATCCATAGGTAACCGGTTTATGGCCACTTTTGTGCTGGATGGTCAGAAGGTCTATGTGTTTTTGG